>CADBLN010000081.1 GCA_902795525.1 uncultured Erysipelotrichaceae bacterium
GAAATACCAGCATTTTACTTCACTGCAACAGTTGTCTTAGAGATAATAGGAATAATATTGGCTGTAGTGGGTACATTTAAGTCTAGATAATTTAATTTAAAGCAGCAATTATGTATAATTAAGGTGACATTGGAGGAATAATAATGAATTATAAAGAAGTGTATCAAAGTTGGTTAGATAATCTATCTGACAAAGATCCGTTAAGGGTTGAGTTATTGGAAATAAAAGATGACGACCATGAAATTCAGGAGAGGTTCTACCAAGATTTGTCTTTTGGAACGGCGGGATTAAGGGGCAAAGTTGGTGCAGGAACCAATCGCATGAATTTTTTTACTGTTGGCAAAGCTACTCAAGGCATTGCAAATTTCATCAAAAAACATGGGCAGCAAGCCATGGACAGGGGCGTCGTTATTGCGCATGATCCAAGACATTTTTCCAAAGAATTTTCAGAATTGGCAGCAGGAATATTTGCGGCTAATGGGATTAAGGCGTATGTTTATCCAGATTTAAGACCTACACCTCAATTAGCGTGGTCAGTTACAAGGCTTAAAACCATTGCTGGCATAAACATTACAGCTAGTCATAATCCAAAAGAATATAATGGCTATAAGGCATATTGGGAAGATGGCTGTCAGGTCTCCAGCAGTATTGCTGATGGGATGACTGACGAAATTAACAAAGTAGATATTTTTAAGGATATTCAAAGATACGACTTCAACAAAGCTGTTGAAGAAGGCAAGGTTATGGTTTTAACACCAGAATTTGATCGTGAATATCTAGATCTTGTTGAAAGCTGTGCTATCCATAGTGGTGATGAATTAGATTTAAACATTCCTCTTGTATTTACACCACTTAATGGTGCCGCTTCAATTCCATTTAGACAAATGTTAAAAGACAGAGGTTTTACAAATTGGGTAATTGTTCCTGAACAAGAAAATCCTGATCCTGATTTTAAAAGTGTTGGTTATCCAAACCCAGAGGATCCTAAGGCTTTTAAGTTAAGTGAAGAGTTAGGTAAAAAGTTTGGTGCTGAATTGTTGATGGCTTGTGACCCTGATGGCGATAGATTTGCAATTGAGTTAAAAGACGATGAAGGAAATTATATTCCTTTAAATGGTAATCAAACAGGCTATATCCTTGTGAATTACATTTTAGAAGGCCATAAGGACGCTGGAACATTACCTGAGAAAGGGGCAATGGTTAAGTCTATTGTCACTAGTACAATGTCTTCAGAAATGGCTCAGGCTTATGGTGTTAAAATGTTTGAAACTTTAACTGGTTTTAAAAACATCTGTGGTAAAATTCCTTATCTTCACGAGAATGGTTACACATACTTGTTTGGATATGAAGAATCAGTAGGCTATGCTGCTTGTGAACAAGTAAGAGATAAGGATGGTATTTCTGCTGGTATGTTAGTAGCAGAAGCTGCTGCTTATTACCGCAAACAAGGCAAGACTTTATGGCAAGTACTGCAAGAACTCTATGAAAAATATGGTCATTATAACGAAGATGAACCAAATGTAGTTTTAGATGGAATTGCTGGAGCTGAGAGAATCAAGAGGATGATGGCTCATTTAAGAGGAAACCTACCTACTGAAGTTGCAGGTAGTAAAGTAATAAAAGTCATTGATTATCTGAATGGCTATGAAGATATTCCAGCTAGCAACGTATTGAGATTCTATTTGGATAATGATAGTTGGTTTGCTGTTAGACCTAGTGGTACAGAACCAAAGATTAAGTTCTATTTCTATACCAAACAATCAAGCCAAAAGGAAGCTAAAGAAGTTAACACGAAGATAAAAGAAGAGGTATTTAGTTTAGTTAATTCTATAGAATAAAGGAGTTGATGATGGTGGAAAAGGTTAATCCAGTTGAGCAGCATAAGCTTTGGCAAGGAAAAATTGAAACTAGAGTCAGAGCAGATGTTAAAAATGAAGATGTTTTAAAAGTGGCTTATACTCCAGGGGTTGCAGAACCTTGTTTGGAAATACAGAAAGATGTTGCTAAAAGTTACGATTTGACTAGAAGATGGAACACTGTAGCGGTTGTGACTGATGGTACAGCCGTATTAGGTTTAGGTGATATTGGTCCAGAGGCTGGGATGCCAGTTATGGAAGGTAAATGTGCTTTATTCAAGGCTTTTGGCGATGTAGATGCAATCCCACTATGCATTAAAAGCAAAGATGTTGACACCATCGTTGAGACAGTAAAACTTATCTCTGGTTCCTTTGCTGGTGTTAATTTAGAAGATATTTCTGCACCTCGCTGTTTTGAAATAGAAGAAAGGCTAAAGAAGGAAACGGACATAATTATTTTCCATGATGATCAACATGGAACAGCAATCGTAGTTGCGGCAGCATTAATAAATGCAGCTAAATTAACTGGAAGAAAAGTTGAAAATATTAAGGCAGTAATCAACGGTGCTGGGGCAGCAGGCATTGCGATAGCAAAGCTGCTATTAAAGCTCGGTGTTAAAGACATTTTGTTATGTGACTCAAAAGGCATTATCTGTAAAGGTGATGATAACTTAAATGAAGTTAAGAAAGAAATGGCCGAGATTACTAACAAGGATCACAAAAAAGGTGGTTTGAAAGAGGCTTTGGAAGGTGCTGATTGTTTCATTGGTGTCTCCAAGGCAAATCTAGTAAGCCCTGAAATGGTAAAAAGCATGAATCAAGCAATTATTTTTGCTTGTGCCAATCCAGTTCCTGAGATTATGCCCGAATTAGCAATTGAAGCTGGAGCCAGTGTAGTTGGTACAGGAAGAAGTGATTTTCCTAACCAAATAAATAATGTTTTGGTATTCCCAGGAATCTTCCGCGGAGCATTAGATGCCAGGGCCAAAGAAATAAATGATGAAATGAAAATTGCAGCTGCATATGCCTTAGCTGATCTTGTTGGAGATGATGAATTATCAAGCAATTACATTTTGCCAAAGGTGTTTGATGATAGAGTGGCTAAAGTTGTGGCAAAAGCTGTATATGATAAAGCTATGGAGACGGGGGTAGCAAGAGTATGAAAAAGTATATTGGTGTTGACTTAGGTGGAACTAATGTTAGATGTGCTATTGTAGATGAAGCTGGTAATGTGCTTGCTGATGTTAGCAGTGAATCTTATGGTCAACAAGGACCTCAAAAAGTTTTAGACAATATATATCAACTGATTAGGCAACTGCCAGATTGGCAATCATGTCAGGGAATTGGGATTGGTGTTCCAGGTCCTTGTAACCAAATGAGTGGTTCAATGACTTTATCAACCAATCTACCTGGTTTTAAAGATTTTCCATTTGTAGAAACGGTTGAGAAAGAACTGGGTTTAAAGACTTTTATTGATAATGATGCAAATGTTGCCGGACTTGCGGAAGCGGTCGTTGGGGCTGGTAAAGGTCTGGCTGTGGTCTATTATGTTACCATTTCAACTGGTATTGGTGGAGGTTTAGTAGTTAATGGCCAATGTGTTTCTGGAAAACATGGTTTCACTGGTGAGATTGCTAATATAATCATCGATCGCAATAGAGAAAAGGTAAATTATTTAGCCGTTGGAGCTGTTGAAAATGAAGCAAGTGGTCCTTCCATAGCAAGGAAGGGACAAAAAGCCTTAAATGATGAGACTATTACCACAAAGAAAGTTTTTGAGTTGGCTGAGGCTGGTAATGAAAAAGCTACGGAAGTGCTTAATGGAGTCATTAGAGATTTGGCCCAATTATTTGCAACGTTGGCAGCTGTTGTTGACCCTGACATGTTTGTGTTAGGTGGTGGAGTAATGAAATCTGAAGATTACATAATGCCAAGGCTGAAAGAAGAGTTTAACAAAATAACTCATGAGGCCTTACATGACACTCCATTTGTTAGAGCTAAATTAAAAGAACCTGGTGTAATTGGAGCAGCAATGTTACCAAAAAGTCATGGTTTATAGAACGCAAAACCTTCTTGATATAGAAGGTTTTTTGTTGTTGATGTAAAATATATAAAACAAGGGGTTAAGATGACATTAAAACTAAAGTATCAGAATGAATTTAACAAGAGTTACTTAATAGATGAGCTTAGCGAAGAACAACAAAATGAATATAACAAATTCATGAACAAGGTTTCTTCCAAGCTACGCCTGTCTAAAAAACAAAATCAGCAAGTAATTGCAGATTTTAATAATGCCTTGATTTATTACACTAAAAATGGGCTTTCTTTAGAGAAGGCATTGAAAAGATTAGACCCTGACAAACTTGGTGACTTTTATTTAGAAGCAGGGAATAACTGGTATCCTCTTGATAATGCAGCTACCATATATCCTTTGAGCATGAAGTTTGGCCAAATGCCTATGTTTAGGGTTTCGGCTTATTTAACAGAGTCGGTTGTTCCGGAGATTTTACAAATGGCCTTGTCTTTTACAATCAAAAGATTTCCAAGCTTTGCGACTACGATCAAAGCAGGTTTCTTTTGGCATTATTTGGATTCCACTAGAATGCGTTACCAAATAGAAAACGAGAGAATTCTTCCTTGTATCCCAATTAATGTTTCAGGCCTAAGGGCACAATCGTTTAGAGTTTTATATTACAAAAAAAGAATTAGTATTGAGCTATTTCACGTCTTAACTGATGGAAGTGGTGCCATGGTATTTTTAAAGAGTTTGGTCGCCGAATACCTAAGACTTATGGGACATAAGGTAAGCAGCGATGATGGCTGTTGGGATATTAATGAAGAAAGCAGTGCAGATGAAGTTTCAAACGAATTTGCGAAGGCTGAATTAAGAAATGGTGTTTCAGGTTTTACGGGCAAGAGAGCTGTCCAAATGGATGGAAAGATATCCAATATTAAACCTTGCCGAGTTTTACATTTTGAGATGGATGGAGAAAAACTACATAGTGTCGCTAAAAAGCATAACGTAACTATTACAAATTATGTTTTAGGACAAATGTTTTTAGCTGTTAAGGCTGCTAGTAAAACAAAAGGTGAGGTAAGGATTCAAGTACCGATCAATATGAGAAAGTTTAATGGCTCAAAAACAGTTAGAAACTATGCCATGTACTTTGATTGTGATTTGAATATTGATGAAATCGGATCGCTAGAAGAGATTTTGCCATTAATCAAAAAGCAAATCCAAGAAAAGTCTTCTGAAGAAGAAATGAATAGGATGATGAGCACAACCATTAAGTTGGTAAAATCTTTAAAGTTTGTTCCTTTGGGAATTAAAAAACCAGTTGCCTCTCTTGCGTATGGGTTTTTAGGTGATCAGATTTTCACAACATTTTTATCCAATTTGGGAGTTATTGATACTCCTAAAGAAATGCAAAAATTAGTTGAAAAATTTGATTTCGTGTTGGGGCCAAGCGATTTATGCAGAGCAAGTTGTGGGTTAATAACATACAATCATAAGACAGTTTTATCAATCACTAAAATAACTGCCAACAGCAGTTTTGAAGATAGCTTATTGGCATTGTTTGAAAAAGATGGTATTGCTGTTGAGGTTTCAGGGAGCGGGCTATATGAGGATTAAAACTGTATATCCAACCTTAAGTAAGTATTCTAGGTTTTTTGTGAAGTTTCATAACATCATGAAAATAGTTTTCGTTGTGGCTGCTTTAGGCAGTGTCATAGTGAATTTGTTTGTTAAGGGCAAACCATGGAGCATTGTGGTTGTGTGGTCCCTAATTACGGTTTGGAATTTAATATTATCACCAAATATTTTCGAACTTAACACCATCAGCATTACTGTAAGCCTATTATTCCATGTGGTGGTGATGTTGGCTTTGATAGATTTTTGCCTAACCATCAATAGTTGGGCTTACTTTGTGATTCCTATTGTGGTTTTTTCAACCTTAATTGTTGCGGCCGTCTTCTTTTTCATTGACATAAAAGAGGACATGCACAATAGCATGCCCGTCATTTGGTTAATTATATTGTCATTAGTTGGGATGGTTGTTTCAATTGTGGTATTGAATGAACATAGTTGGCCTGTCATTGTGATGGGTTCCATCTCAGCTGTATTATTAATTGTCTGCATTTTCTTTAATAAGTTATTTATGTTGGAACTAAAGAAAAGATTTCACACTAAATGAGGCCAGTCTTGTTTAGTGTTTTCTTTTTAACAATTTGATAAGTAACAAATGAGGCAACTGAAGTTAAAAACCAAGCAATAGGGAAAGCAGATAAAACTTCAAATGGATTAGTAATTAGGTGCCCCAATCCTAAAACAATAATAAAACGGACAAAGCAAACACATATTAATGTAATCCATGTTGTCTCAACGGCATGCCCTATGCCTTTTAAGGCAGCGGTGTATACTTCTAGGACTGGGTACAAATAATATGTAATCCCAAAGAAACGTGTTATCTGGGCCGATAGCATAAGAATTTTTTCATCTTTTGTGAATAGCGATAAAAGTGGATATCTAGCAAAAACACTCATCAGGAAAATGGCAGTGACACTTATAAAACCAAGAGCTAAAGATGATTTGATGATTGGCTTTAATCTTTCATAACGTTTAGCTCCATAGTTGGTAGCAATCATTGTTAAGGTAGCGGTTGCCAGAGCGCTCATGATTATCCAGAAAATGTTGGTCAATTTGTTTGAAACAGAATAAGATGCGACAATGTCTCCTCCTAACCTGTTTAATCCTAAAGTCAAAACAGCGCTTGAAAGGGCATAAAACATACTTGTAATTGCGGCTGGAACGCCATTTTTTATTATTGTTTTAACGGTGTTGTTATCAATGAGTTTGCTGTTTTTAAGCAAATGATAATCCTTGTTTGTTACCCACAACAGGTAAATTGCATTAACAAGGTATGTGCTGAAGTAAGACATCGGTACACCTGCCATGCCTTTTTTCAAAACGATAATGTATAAAATGTCAAAGAGTGTATAGAGGACATAACTGAATACCAACATGTAGGTTGGTCTTCTTGTCTCTCCCATGCCCCGTTGCAGGTTGATTAATAACATAGTAATTCCATAGGGAATAAATCCAAGTATATACAGTCTCATGTAGGCAACTGAATCATCCATTAGTTCTTGGGGATGAGACAGCAACATTAAAATATTCTCCGCAAAGAAATAATAAATGCCCATTATGAAGATTCCTAAAGTAATAATTACAGTTATGCCATTTTTAATAGTGTCCATCTGTCTTTTTTGATCACCAGCTCCAGTGGCTTGGGCGATTACTACCAAAGTTCCAGCAACCATCCCATTGTTGAGGTTATTAAATATGCCTATCAGGTTACTAGGGCTTCCCCCAACAATGGCGTGAGCCCTTGAGCCTAAATAATGGCCGATTATTATGCCATCGACCATGGTATAAAGCTGTTGGAATAAACCACAGACTAAAAGTGGCCATAAGATGGCTAATAGAGCTTTGAAAGGATCACCGTTTAAAATGTCATATTTCTTTTTCATACATGGACCTTGCAAATGATATTCTATATCTTCTCGTAATAATATTAAACAGGAAAAATGAAAAATGTAACTAGAAATATAAAAATATAATTAAATTCAATCACATATTTGTGACATAATTACTATGATATAATAATTGTCGTATTATGATTGAACTTAAAGGTATTTGTAAGGATTATGAGGTTGCTGATTCAAAAGTTCATGCTTTGAAAAATGTTACTGTAACCTTTAGGCCTAATGAATTCGTAGCAGTGCTTGGTCCCTCTGGTGGAGGTAAGACAACCTTATTAAACATAGTTGGTGGTTTGGACCACTATAGCAGCGGTGATTTAATCATCAATGGCAAAAGTACTGTTGAATTCAAAGATAGAGATTGGGATAGCTACCGTAACCATACGGTAGGTTTTGTTTTTCAATCATACAATCTAATTCCTCACCAGACAGTACTATCTAATGTTGAACTTGCTCTAACATTATCTGGCATCAGCAAAAAAGAACGCCTTGAGAGAGCTAAAAAGGCATTGGAAGACGTTGGATTGCACGATCAAATAAATAAGAAACCAAACCAGCTTTCAGGTGGTCAAATGCAAAGGGTTGCGATTGCCAGAGCCTTAGTAAATAACCCAAGAATCCTTTTGGCTGATGAACCAACAGGGGCTTTAGATACACAAAGTAGCATCCTAATTATGGATATTTTAAAGAAAGTAGCTAAGGACAGATTGGTTGTCATGGTAACCCATAACCCAGAGTTAGCTGAACAATATGCCAATAGAATCATTAGAATCAGGGATGGAGAGATTATTGATGACAGTAATCCATATACCAGCAATGAAACTAATGAAACTGATGACAGTTATGGCAAGACCACAATGAGCTTTTGGACGGCTTTCACCTTATCGTTGAATAATTTAATGACTAAAAAGGGCAGAACTATTTTAGTGTCACTAGCTGGTTCAATTGGGATAATAGGAATTGCCTTGATTATGGCTTTAAGTAATGGGGTAAATAGATATATTGAAGATGTCCAAAGAGATTCGCTGTCATCTTATCCATTGACCATTGAAAACAGTGATGTCGATATGACAAGTGCCATGATGAGCATGATGGGGACAGTCACTAATACTGATCCTAAAGAAGGGGAAATAAAAGAAGTTTCTATTGTTGCTGACATATTTAATCAAGTTGGAGCCAATAATCTTAAGAGTTTTAAAGAATATTTGGATCTAAACAAGGAGACTATTGACCCACTTGTTACCGCAATTAAATATTCTTATGGTATCAGTCCCTATATTTACAGCTATGATACAAGCGAAAAGGTTAGAAAATTAAACCCTAGTAACCTGTATAGTAATTTGATTTCATCATCACTTGCCAGTTATACATTTAGAGATGCCTTCCAAGAGATGGTTGATAATGATGAACTTATTAAAAACCAATATCGTGTTTTGGCCGGTAAGTGGCCTGAAAATTATGATGAAATGGTTTTAGTAATATATAACGAGAATACTATTTCCGATTATATTGTTTATTCCTTGGGTATTAGAGATCCTCAGGATTTAAATGAATATGTTAATAAGGCTTTGAATGGTGAAACCATAGAAGTTGAAAATGAACCAATGACTTTTACTTTGGATGATTTTGTTGGGATGAAGTTTAAACTTGTCTTAGCAAGTGATTATTATCGCTATGACAATGTTCACAGTATTTGGGAAGATATGAGTAGTGATAATGAATATGTGAAACAATTGGTGGATAATGGAATTGATTTGGAAATTGTTGGTGTAGTTATTCCTCAAGAAGGGGTTTCAAGTACCGTGATGACACCAGGAGTTGCTTATCGTAAAGAACTCATTGAATACATAGTTAATGAAAGTAGTAAGAAAAGCATTGTTCAGCAACAGTTAGCAGATAAGTCAAAAGACGTTTATACACAAAGAAAATTTGAAGATATTAATGGTGATAAAGCTGTTGGAATGGATTTTTCAAATCTTATTAACATTGATGAAAACAAGATTGCCAGTGCCTTTAGTGGCTTGAAGAATTTTGACCCAAGCCAAACCGCAAACGCAATGAATAGTTATGTAAATCAAGCTATGAATAATCTAACCAATGATATTTCTTCGGCCGTCAGTAATATGACTGAAGTGGTGAGACTGGTAACGATTGAAATGTTCCAGGAATTAATTGACGAAGGATACTTTAATAATGGGAAAATTCCAAGTGAATCGGATATGCAGAAGGTCATAGAGAAAACCTTGGAGAAAGAAAACATTAAAGCCGAAATGAGAAAACTTGAACAGGAGTTTGGTGTAACGGAAGCATATAGTCGTAAACTGTTTGCTTCAATTATGCAAAGTATGTCAAAGGCTTATGAAAGTTTAACGAGCATTTTAGGATCTGCGGCAATGGGGAACTTGACTGAAGATATGATTGAAGAGGTTGTAAATACCTTGATGGACAATAATACCATTAGAGAAAGTATTCAAAATATTGCTAAATCATATGTTGAAAACAAGATCAACACTGAGATGAGTTTAATGAGCTATAACATGTCAAATGCACTGGCAAAATCTTTTGAGAACATTTCAATTGATACAAAAGCCTTGGAAGAAGCTTTTGAATTCAATATGAATGAGGATGAACTGAAAAGATATATGATGTCTTTCATGAACAGCGGTAATAGAGAAAGAAGTGCTGAAGGAAATCTAAGAGACTTGGGTTACTGCTCTTTTGCGGATCCTAACTCAATCAGTTTATACTTTGTTGATTTTGAATCAAAAGAAATGTTTAAAGACTTTTTAGAAGACTACAATAACAAAATGGAAAGTAGCGACCAACATGAAAATGTAATTGTCTATACAGATATAACAGGAATAATGATTTCATCAGTCACTCAAATCATTGATGCGATTAGTTATGTTTTGATTGCCTTTGTTTCAGTATCGCTTGTTGTTTCATCAATCATGATTGGGATTATTACTTATATTTCAGTTTTAGAGAGAACCAAGGAGATAGGAATACTGCGATCATTAGGGGCTTCTAAAGCAAATGTAGCCAATGTTTTTAATGCGGAAACATTCATTATCGGCCTATCTGCTGGTACTTTAGGAGTAGTAATTACGATGCTGCTTTGTTATCCTATTAACTGGATTGTTAGAAGTGCAACAGGTATTCCAACTCTGACCGCATATTTACCAATTCAAACAGGTTTGATCCTGATTGTCATTAGCGTGATATTGACAATAATAGCTGGTTTAATACCTGCTAGAATGGCAACTAAATGTGACCCAGTAACTGCCTTACGAAGTGAATAGTCCATTTATATATCAATTTAAGTGTGGTATTATATTGACGGTAAAATTATGAAAAGTATCCAGGCCCCAAAGAAGAAAGTTGATTTATTATTTATTATCACTATTATCGCAATAGTGGCTTTGAGCGTGGTTGCTGCTGGTATTGCTAAAATTGAAAAACCAAAGATTGTCCCAACCCCTTTGCCAACTGAAGAGACTATTAATGTCAATAAATTAGTAATTAGTGAAATAATGACTAATAATGGCGGGGTCTTTATAAATAGTGAAAACCAGGCAACAGATTACTTAGAGTTATATAACGGAACCGATAAGACAATTAATTTGAAGGGATATGGTTTATCTGATAGGACAGACGCTGTCAAATGGGTCTTTAGCGATTATTCCTTGCAACCGGGCGAATATGTCGTTGTAGGCTTAACTGGAAAACTACAAGCAGGAATGAATGCAGCTTTTAAACTTAGTTCTAAAGGTGGCGAAACTGTCATGTTAGTAAATCCAAATAGTAAGGTTATTGATGCGATTGAAACAGTCGCTTTGAATAAGAATAATGCCATGATGAGAGATGGCAATGGTGCTTGGTTTGTCAGTGAGTATGGTACTCCTGGCTATCCAAATACACAGAATGGTTTAACTTCATATTACGAGTCATTATTAGCTCCTGAAGATGAAACT
Organism: uncultured Erysipelotrichaceae bacterium; assembly: GCA_902795525.1. GTDB lineage: Bacteria > Bacillota_I > Bacilli_A > Erysipelotrichales > Erysipelotrichaceae > RUG521. The sequence goes on from CADBLN010000081.1 coordinate 11,375, forward strand.
GTTGAAATAATTGTTAATGAGTTTTTGGCACGCAATAAAGGTAATTTTAAGAATCAAGATGGAGTTTATACGGGTTTTATTGAATTTATAAACATTACTGATAAACCAGTAAATTTGTCACAATATAGTTTAAGTGACAATACGGCAGTACCTTTCAAGTATAATTTTGAAAATGTTGAACTTGCTCCAAATGGTATATATTGTTTGTATCTTGGTTCACAGAATTATAGTAAGGAAAAATATTTGGGATTTAACTTTGATGGTAATAATGGCAACATCGTTTTAAGTAAACAAGGCAAGATTGTTCAAAGCATTGAATATGCTGGTTTGCCTAATGGTGTTGCGATGGTCAGAACTGCTTCAGGAGAATATATTCAAAGCGGTATTCTTTCACCTGGTGATTTTAATGATCCTAATGGCATTGCAAGATTCCAAGCTAAACATCTTGCTAACCCAAGCGACATCATAATAAATGAGGTAATGTCAGATAACGATAAATACTTGGTTCAAAATACCGGAAATTACTATGACTGGATTGAGATTAAAAATAATAGTGATCAACCTATTAATTTAAGTGAGTATTGTTTCGGCAAGAGTATCAATTCTTTAAGCACATACCAATTGCCAGAAGTTGAGTTACAGCCTGGAGAATTCATGGTCTTCATGGCCAGTGGCAATACAAACCTAAGTAATAATTCATATAAGCATTTGCCTTTTAAAATCGGAAGTGCTGATGCAGTTTATTTAAGCAAAAACGGTGAAATAATTGACAGCATGTATGTGGTGAATTTGCCATATGGATACAGCTATGGTCGCAGTGGCCAAGATGGTTTCTACTATTTTTCAACCCCAACCCCTGGGGCTGCCAATAGCAGTGGCACAAGATACATGACCCATACTCCTGAGTTTAAAACAGCGGCAGGGGTATATAATGGCGTATCACAAGTCTCTGTTGACATCAAAGGGGAAGGAAGCATTTATTATACAACGGATGGAAGCATCCCTAATCAAAATTCTTATCGCTATACAGGTCCTATAAAACTGTCAAAAACAACGGTGATTAAGGCAAGAGCTTATTTACCAGGAGCAATAACGAGCAATTACAGTGTTGCGACCTATGTGATTAATGAAAACCACACTGTTCCTGTCGTATCAGTTTCAATGGATGAAAGTGATTTCTCGTATATCAATAGATATGCCTGGGACTTGGAAGCGGAAAGACAAGCATATGTTGAAATGTTTGAAGAAGGGGGTTCATTTTCAGTGCCCTGTTCGATAGCCTTGTTTGGTGGTAATGCTCGTGGATACGCTAAAAAGTCTTATGCCTTAAGATTTGGTAATGAATGGGGAGCAAAGAATCTTAAGTACCAAGTTTTTAAAAACAGAGATAACAGCATCTATAAAGCATTGGTTTTGAGGTCTGGTTCGACGGACTGGACTGAAGCATATATGAGGGATATCTTAGGGACATCACTTGTGGATGATTATACTGATGTAGATGTTCAAGCCTATCGGATTGTTGTGGTTTACATCAATGGTGAGTATTGGGGATTATATAACCTAAGAGAAAAGATAAATAAACAGTTTATCGCAAATCATTACAATGTTGAACCCAATAGCGTAAACTTAGCCAGGATAGATGGGGATGTTCAAGCAGGTTCAAAAGAAGGTTATGATGAATTAAGAAGATTTGCACGGAATAATAACATTTCAATAGCCTCTAATTATCAATATCTAGCTGATAAATTAGACATGGTTAATCTTATTGATTATTGGATTGCTGAAACTTATGTTACTAACAACGATATTTTGAACTGCCGTTTCTTTCAAGCAGATGGCATTGATTCTAAGTGGCGATATATATTTTATGACTTAGATTATGCATGGTTTAATTCAGGTCAGAATTATTACTACTCTCATTTGACAAATTGGGAAGGCATTGGAGATGAGGTTACATTTGAAAATGATATCATTCGCAATTTGTTTAGGAATGAAACATTTAGAAATCTCTGGCTAGAACGTTTGTCTTATAACATGAAAAACACTTGGAATACTACGGTAGTTTTAAATAGAATCCAAGAAATATACAATGTTTTGAACCCTGAAATGCAAAGAAACTGCGATAGGTGGTATTTATCTTATAACCATTGGGTATCGTGTGTAGATGATCTTAGAAGCTATGCAAGAAATAGAGGAAGGTCTTATTTATCACAAACAAAGTACTTTTTTGGATTATCGGACTCTCAAATGAGAGATTATTTTGGAGACATGTGGTAATGGCTGCTAGAGAATATAGATATGAGTTAAAATATGAGATTTCATTGGCTAGTTCGTTATTGCTTAAACAACAACTAAAAACTCTGATGTCAATGGACCCTCATTCTGTAAGTGAAGAATACTCTTATTACATCAGGAGTTTATACTTCGATGACGTCAATTCTTCTGCCTTTTATGAGAAGATAAATGGTGAAGAGTTTAGAAAAAAGTACCGCATTAGAATGTATAATGGAAATGATGAATACATTGTATTGGAATGCAAGTATAAACACGAAAACATGACATATAAGGATTCTTGCGTTATAAACAAAGAGGTAAGCAAGATCTTCATAAGTGGTGAGTATGGCAGGGTATTAACGAAGAATGAGTTTCTCAATAAGTTTATTAGTGAAGCCATGGCGAAGCAATTAAGACCAAGTGTCATAGTTGATTACAAAAGAACAGCCCTTACTTATCCCACAAGTGATGTGAGGGTGACGTTTGATTCAGAAATAAGAAGCGGACGTTATAGTAGTGATTTTTTTGATACAGAATTGAATACATTGCCTTTACTTGATAGTCAACAAGTGGTGATGGAAGTGAAGTTTAATGAATTTTTACCAGAGCATATTAGTTTGATACTTAGCTCTATTCCTACCTTGAGGGAAGCAATTAGCAAGTTTGCGTTATGTCGCAATGTAAAATAGGAGGGTTTAATATGGAAACCATTAGTAATATTTTGTTAGAACAGTTTAATGGACCTGTTACAATTGAGATGATTCTAGCATCCTTAATTGTTTCAGCGGTTGTATCGTTGTTCATTATCATTGTTTATAGTAAAACATTTTCAGGTGTTGTATATAACAAGACAATGGCTCAAACCATTATAATGTTGTCAATGGTTACAGCAATGATTATTAGAACAATTAATTCTAACTTATCGCTGTCATTAGGTATGGTTGGTGCATTGTCTATTGTACGTTTCAGAACGGCCATTAAAGAACCTGTTGACACAGCTTTCATGTTTTGGGCAATTACTGCTGGAATCATGTCTGGGGCAGGATTGTATGTAATTAGTATTGTCGGCTCACTAGTGCTAGGTGTCTGTTACTATCTAGTATACATATTAAGCAGCAGGGCAAAAAGCCAATACCTATTAGTGCTGATATATAACGAATCGGTGGAACAACAAGTTCAAGAAGCTTTGAATTCTATCACTAAAAAGCAACTTAAAAGCAAGAGCTTAACTAGTAACAACCAGATAGAAATTACTTATGAAATTGACTTTAAAAACAGCAGTGAAGAACTTCTCCAAACTTTAAAGAATATCGAAGGAGTAAAGACTGTAAATTTAGTAAGTTATAGAAATGATTATGGTCTATAGTCAATCTCAATAGAAATACTTGATAAATAACTCATGGATATGTTTGACATTCATGGGTTTTATTTTTTAAGCGGTAATGCTGTATAACTAGGTATTCAGAGTTATTCTACTTTTATTTATAAATGAAAGAGTATAAAATAATACATATGTGTCAACGAAAGGGGATACGGCTTAATGAAAAAGAATAAGCACATAAATAAGCTTTTAGAGTATTTGTGGAAATATAAGTTTCATTATATCGTAGGAGTAATCCTGCTTCTTTTGGTTGACTATTTGGATCTGTTTATTCCACAGTATACTGGAGAACTTACAGATTCTTTAGCGAATCATAGTATTGAGATGTCAGGTGCTAAAGAGATAATTTTAAAAATGATAGGTTGTGCTGCTCTTATTTCTTTAGGAAGAGCAGGTTTCAGATATTTCATAATTGGTACTTCAAGAAAGGGAGAACGTTGTTTTCAAAATGATATTTTTGCGAAGCTTGAAACATTATCTCAACGTTTCTACAACGAGAACAAAACCGGTGATTTAATGGCTTTTTTCACCAATGATTTAGAAGCTGTTAGGGAAGCAATAGGCTGGAGCATTGTCAGTTTAGTCGATGCGGCAGTTTTAACCTTCATGGTGCTATACCGCATGATGGCAAACATCAATGTTTCACTAACCTTGTATACGTTGATACCAATGATTGCGATAGGTTTTTATGGTTATTTTATTTTCAATGCTTTTGAAGATAATTGGACTATGAAACAAAATGCTTTTGCGAAGTTATCTGATGAAGTGCAGGAAAGTGTTTCAGCTGAAAGAGTCATAAAGGCTTTTGTGCAGGAGGAACGCCAACAAGAGTTCTTTAAAAAAGCTAACGATGAAAACCGGAAGGTTAATTTAAAATTAGTAAGATTAAGATCTTTTGCTTGGCCTGTCATGGAAGTGTTGATTGGTTTGGCGTATTTAATCGCAATTGTGGTAGGCGGTTACTATGCCATGATAGGCTCAATTACTTTAGGACAGTTTGTGACATTTTCAAGTTATGTTGGAACTTTAGTATGGCCAATGTTAGCATTTGGTGATTGTATCATCATGTTTACCCAAGGCGTTGCCGGTTTGAAGAGAATCAATAAGGCTTTTAATGAAGTTCCAGATATTAGAGATGATAATCCTGATGATGTTACTGAGTTAAAAGGTGAGATTGTTTTTGATCATGTAGATTTTAAATACAGTGAAGATTTACCATTGGCATTGCAAGATATAAACATTGAAATCAAGGAAGGTGAAACCTTTGCGATAATGGGTAGAACCGGCGCTGGAAAAACAACAATGGTCAATTTAATAACAAGGTTATTTGATGTGACAAGTGGTGAGATAAGATTTGATGGTCATCCAATAAAGAAGATTCCATTGAAGGTTTTAAGAGAGAACATCGCCTATGTTCCCCAAGATTACTTCATGTTTTCAGAGACACTTAAACAAAACATTTCCTTTGGCAAGCAAGAAGCAACAATGGAGGAAATCATTGAAGCTTGCAAGCTGGCAGACATACATGACAACATTGATGAATTTCCATTGAAATATGAAACCATGGTTGGTGAAAGAGGGGTAACCCTTTCTGGTGGCCAGAAGCAAAGAGCTTCAATCGCAAGAGCAATTTTAAAAGACAGTCCAATTCTTATCATGGATGATTCTTTAAGTGCAGTTGACACTGATACTGAAGATACTATATTGCATAATCTGGCTCAGTTAAGAAAAGGCAAAACTACAATTATGATTGCTCATCGTGTTTCAACTGTTCAAAAAGCTGACCATATTTTAGTGCTTGAAGAAGGCAAGATTGCTGAATATGGAAGTTACGATGAATTAGTCGCAATGGATGGCATCTTTGCGAAGATGGTTATTAAACAACAGCTAGAAAAACAACTAGCGATGGAACAATAGGAGGTAGTATGGCAAAGATAGAAAAAGAACAAGTCATTACCTCTTATGATGGTAAATTATATTCAAGATTATTCAACTACATGAAACCATATATGGGAAGTTTCATTATAGCGGTAGTTTTAGTTTTGGTTGTGACAGCACTGAACTTATATAGACCAATGATTATTTCAAGAGTAATTGATGAATATATCGAAGGATACTCTAAACCATATGCTTATGTTAGTAAAGAAAACGCTGAAATTGAATATAAGGGATTATATTTAGATAAGACAATAATCTTTTATAGTGATACGTATGAGAAGTATGCAGGCATGTTGTATTATCAAGATAATTACTATTTCTTTACAGACTTAAACAGGTCAGAAAGCGAAATGCTCCAACAAATGAGCAAGGATAGTTTTGAAGCTGTTAAAACTAGTAATACATTAACTGTCCATGATCAAAGTGGTAATGAGTATACTGGAGAATTATTATCTAAAGAGGATTTAAAAGTTTTAAGAAGTACCGATTACAATGGTGTGAAGTTTTTAGCGATTGTATATGCTTTAGTGTTGCTTGTAAATACTATCTGCAGTGTTGCTGAAACGCTTATTTTACAAACAGCAGGGCAAACAATCATTTATAACATTCGTAACGAGATTTTTGCCCACATACATTCTTTACCATTGCGCTTTTTTGACACTCATCCTGTAGGTCAAGTTGTCACAAGGGCTACTAATGATGTTGAATCACTCAACAACATGTACTCCAATGTAATTGTTAATTTAGTTAGAAACACCGTAATGATAATTGGTTATATTGTTGTGATGTTTAGCATCAATACCCAATTGGCGGTGGTAGCTTTAGCCTTATTACCAATCATTATTATCATCACCGCTATCTTTACTAAGCTAAGTAGGAGTATTTATCGCCGTATCAGAACAAAGGTTAGTGCCCTAAATACATTCTTAAGTGAGCATATTTCAGGGATGAAATTAATACAAATATTTGCGAGAGAAGAGGCAAAATATAAACAATTCTATGATAGTACTGATGATTTGTATAAATCTAGAATGAAAGAGTTAGGTGTCTATATGTTGTTTAGACCGCTTATGAATTTCATTGGGACCGCAGCACTTGCCTTGATGCTGTATAGAGGATCAAAAGGAGTGATTGA
>CADBLN010000082.1 GCA_902795525.1 uncultured Erysipelotrichaceae bacterium
ACAGGATTCGAACCTGCGACCCCCTGGTCCCAAACCAGGTGCACTACCAAGCTGTGCAACATCCCGAAATAAGTGCTTTTAAATATTAACACAATAATTTGAACTCGGCAATATTAATTATATAAAATTTTGTCAAAGAGTTGTAGTACAATTTAATTATGAAAATTAAAATTATTTCTCTAGGTTGTAGTAAAAACTTGATGGACTCTCAAACAGCAATGACTTTTTTAGTTCGTAATGGTCATAGTTTTGTGGATGAGCCTAATGATGCTGAGGCAATTCTGATTAATACTTGCGCATTTATTAACGATGCCAAAGAAGAATCAATTAACACTATTTTGGAAATGTCTGACTATAAAGAAAACAAATGTCAAAAACTTGTTGTTATGGGATGCTTGGCCCAAAGATACAAGGAAGAACTTGAAACCGAAATTCCTGAAGTTGACAGATTTATTTCCATTACTGAATATAATCATTTAGAGGAAATTCTTGTAGAAGAGCTGGGAGTAGTTGAAAAGAAAAACTGCGATCTTGTCTTAGCGACTCATCCTTGGAGTGCATATTTGAGGATTGCGGACGGCTGTAACAATAAATGTGCCTTTTGTGCCATTCCTTTAATTAGAGGAAAGTATAAATCGGTTCCCATGGAAGAATTACTAGCGCAAGCTGATCAGTTATTAAAACTTGGTGTTAAAGAGTTAAATCTCATTGCCCAGGATTCTACCAAATATGGTTATGATCTATACCATGAGTTTAGACTTAAAGATTTATTGTCTGAACTAAATAAGCTGGATTTCCATTGGATTAGAATTATTTATATGTATCCTGACGAATTAAGTGATGAATTAATTGAACATATAAGTAAGCTCGATAAAGTGTTGCCTTATTTTGATATTCCTGTTCAACATGGTTCAGATAGACTTTTAAAATCAATGCGTAGGGCAGGAGATTCAAAACGGATTAAAGAAATAATAGCTAAAGTAAGAAGCACTTTCAGTGAAAGCACCTTAAGAACTACTTTGATAGTTGGTTTCCCAACTGAAGATGAAAAAGATTTTGAACAGCTATTAGATTTTGTTTCTGATTCAAAATGGGACCGTTTAGGAGCTTTTAAGTATTCTTTAGAAGAAAATACTGAGGCTTATAACTTGAGTCCCAGAGTGCCTGAAAACACTGCTAGTGAAAGATTTGATAAATTAATGACTTTACAACAAGGCATCTTAGAAAAAGAATCTCAAAGATTTATAGGAACAATCCAAGAAGTTTTAATTGAAGGTAAGGATGCTTTAAGGAATATATATCAAGGCCGCAGCAAACATCACGCTCCAGAAGGAATTGATGGTAAGGTGGTATTCAACAGTACTGAAAGACTTGAATTAGGCAGTTTTGTGAATGTGAAGATTACAAAGACTAAAAACTATGATTGGTATGGAGAGGCAATTATTTAAAATTGCCTTTTTGTATAAATGAAATATAATTAGGTTAGTGATAATGAAAGGATAATTGGATATGCATATATTTGTATGTATTAAACAGGTTCCGGATACTCAAAAAGTCAAAATTAATCCTGAAACTGGCGTTTTAATACGCTCTGGTATAGATTCAAAGATGAATCCTTTTGACCTTTATGCGATTGAAACAGCTTTAAGAATTAAAGAAAAAACAAATAGTAAGATTAGTGCTATCTCAATGGGGCCGCTAAGTGCCAAGGAAGTTCTCTTAGAAGCCTTAGCAATGGGGGTTGATGATGCTTATTTATTAAGTGACAGAAAGTTTGGCGGTGCTGATGTACTTGCGACCTCTTATACCATAGCAAGTGGCATTAGAAAAATTGATCCGAATTTTAGTTTAATCATTTGTGGTAGGCAAACAACTGATGGTGATACAGCCCAAGTTGGACCTTCCATTAGTGAGCACTTAAATATTCCTCATGTTGCTTGGTGTACTGAGCTATGTGATGTTGATGAAAGTGCTATTACTATTAAACAAAACTTGTCACATTCAATATTAAATGTTCAAATGACATATCCATGTTTAATAACGGTTGAAAAAGATATATTTGTACCAAGGCTTCCTTCTTATAAGCTCCAACAAGCTTCAAAGAATAAAGAAATCAAAATTCTAACTTTTGAAGATATGGAAGATCAGGATGAAAAGCACTATGGTTTAAATGGTTCAGCTACGCAAGTAGAAATGATTTTTGAACCTCAACATAATGTGATTTCAGAAATAATTAATTTTGACGACAAGAAGAATGCTGAAGTACTTTTTGAAAAGCTAAAAGAACTAAAATATGTAGGGGATAAGTGAGATGGCTGGAATAATTATTAATCATAACAAATGTGTAATGTGTCTAACTTGTGTTTCCATTTGTCCTTTTAGTGCTTTGGAAAACAATAATAATCAAATTGAAGTAAATAGTAACTGTAAATTATGTAAGGCATGTATTGGAGTCTGTCCTACTGAAGCCATCTCAATTGAACAAATTGAATTACATGAATCGGATAATTCTTTCTATAAAGGCATTGTTGTATATGTCGAACACGAAGAAGGTAATATCCAAAACATTACTTATGAGCTAATCAACAAGGCCAGGGAACTAGCCGCAAAAGTTAATCATAAGGTATATTGTGTTTTTATAGGCAATAACATAATAGATAAAGCTAGCGCATTGTTAGAATATGGTGTTGATGAGGTATATGTATACCAAGATAAAGAATATGCAGACTTTAGGGTTGATAATTATTCTTTAGCTTTTGAGGATGCTTTAGAAACTATTAAACCTACGGTAGTTTTGTTTGGAGCTACAACTGTTGGTAGAAGTTTAGCCCCAACTTTAGCGACGAGATTCAAAACAGGC
>CADBLN010000083.1 GCA_902795525.1 uncultured Erysipelotrichaceae bacterium
ATTGTATTGTATAAGCGTCTACTAAAGGTGATATCTTGAGCTTGTATTTGTGTGGCAATGGAACTAATAAGAAGTTCTACATATTGCGGATATCCTTTGTCATATAAATCATCAACAAAATCCATCATGAAACCCATACACTCATGTATCATGCTCAATTTCCCTAAGGATTCTATTACTTCATTTAGCAGCCGCTCTGTTTCACTGGAATCATTATGTAAAGCAAGACGGCTTTTTAGGAATCGATATATGAATTGGGATTCAGAGCTTAATTCATCTTTGTTTTTTTCAATGAAATTATCAAGCCATAGTTTTGATTTCTCAGCAGCTTCCAAATCTCCAAAAGACAATGAGTTAAAGCCATCACCAACATAGGCAATGACAATGTTACTCGAGTACATTGGATTATTCTTGTGCTTATTCAGTACTTTGATACTCTTTCGAAAGTATTTACGAGCCTCTGCATAATCACCCAATTGAAATAGAACTCTAGCTATATTACCTTCAATAACAGCCATTAACTCCGAATTTGGTTGATCGCTGTTTAAAGTTAAGGCAGTCATGTAGTATTGATAAGCTAAATCAAAACTGCCATTAAAGTCAGCATCAGTTGCGACAAAAATATATGCACTGCCCAAAAGATACTTATTATCACTGCGTAATAAGTATTTAACAGCCTTTGTAATATGTTTTCTAAATAATTCAACATCTTGAAGAATATGGTAGTCCCAGTAGGCTAAGGAATATTGCACATATCCCAATAAACTATAATTATTTGTTTCTTTGGCAATTCTATTACATCTTGATAGAATTTTTAGACATTTAGGATTGCCTTGGACTAAATAGTCTCTAGATTGTTGTGTTAACTCAGTAATATTGACTTCCATTTATCGCTCCACTTATTATCCCTACTACGCAAATTATAGCAAAAACCACAAGAAGAAATAAACTGTTGAATGTTAAAAGTGAATAGATGTCATATGGTTTAATGTTGAAAATTAGAGAAGGAAGGTATTATAATGACTAGAGGTTAGCATACGCTAACTGTAGTTTATTTAAACTCTATATTAGTGTTTGGAGGTGTTTATTATGGAAGAAAGAAAGGCTAATGCTTTAAAGGAGATATTAAGCTATGCTGGCAATTATAAAGTTCTTACTTATATAGGTTTAACTTTATCAGGAATTGCTATGGTTTTGGGGATGCTGCCATATATTTACATATGGTTAATTACTCGTGATTTAATAGCGGTAGCTCCAAATTACCATGAAGCGGTTAATATCACTAAATATGGATGGATGGCATTATTCTTTGCGATAGTTGGAATAGTTGTATATTTCTTTGCCCTTATGTGCACACATTTAGCTGCTTTTAGAACAGCTAGTAATATTCGTAAAGAAGGGATGAAACATCTATTAAAAGTACCTCTTGGTTATTTTGATGATCATGCTTCAGGTTTAATTAGAAACAGATTGATTGCGGCTGCATCTGATACAGAAACCCTGCTTGCTCATAACTTAGCAGATATTGTTGGTACTGTTGCGATGTTTATCGCGATGATAGTCTTATTATTTGTGTATGACTGGAGGATGGGTTTATCTTGTATCTTAGCGGTTGTAATTTCTGTTGTAGCTTTATTTTCAATGATGGGTGGGAAAAATGCTGAATTATTGGCTGAATACCAAAAAGCCCAAGACAATATAAGCAAAGCAGCAACGGAATATGTGAGAGGAATTCCAGTAGTAAAAGTATTCCAACAAACTGTGTATTCTTTTAAGGCTTTCAAAGAAGCAATTAAAGAGTACAGTGAAAAGGCTTTTTACTACCAAGGGAAAGTGTGCCGCATTCCGCAAGCTATAAACTTAACTTTTACCGAAGGAGCTTTTGTGTTTTTGGTGCCGGTTGCTCTTTTGTTAGCACCAGGTGAATTAAGAAATCAAACATTCATGACTTTTATAACGAACTTTGCCTTCTATGCAGTCTTTTCGGCGATTATTTCAACGGCTTTGGCAAAGATTATGTTTGCGGCATCGGGTATGATGCTGGCAGAGAATGCAATGGCACGTTTAAGAGAAGTGATGAATGCACCTACTTTAGAAATTACAAGTAGTCCTAGGATTCCCAAAGATAATTCTGTGGAATTTAAAAACGTTTCGTTCACTTATGCTGGGGCAACAGGGAAGGCTTTAAACAATGTTTCATTTAAAGTCAATAAAGGAGAGACAGTTGCCCTAGTTGGGCCAAGCGGTGGTGGTAAAACCACAGCAGCTTGTCTGATTCCACGATTCTGGGACGTCAGTGAAGGAAGCGTAATGGTTGGTGAAGTAGATGTAAGAGAAATGGATTTACACACTCTCATGGATCAGGTTGCTTTTGTGTTTCAGAATAATCGTCTGTTTAAAACCTCTATTCTTGAAAATGTAAGGGCTGCTAAACCCGAAGCTTCTAGAGAAGAGGTATTAAAAGCTCTAAGTGAAGCACAATGCGACGACATAATTGCCAAATTAGCTGATGGTATAGATACTGAGATTGGAAAGGATGGAACTTATTTATCAGGTGGAGAAACACAGCGCGTTTCTTTAGCTAGAGCGATATTAAAAGATGCTCCAATTATTGTCTTGGATGAAGCTACTGCTTTTGCAGATCCAGAGAATGAGTACCTTATCCAAAAAGCTTTATCTAAACTTACTGCAGGGAAAACAGTAATTATGATTGCACATAGACTATCAACAGTGGTTAATGCAGACCGCATTATTGTTTTAGAAGAAGGAAATATTGTTGAAGAAGGAACTCATCAAGAGTTAATCAAGATGAATGGTTTGTATGCAAGGATGTGGCAAGACTACAACAAAGCAGTACAATGGAAGATTTCTTCAGAAAGTGAGGTAAGTCATGCTTAAAAGAATTCAAAGGAAATATGCCTTGAGTGAACAGGGCCTTAAAAATACAATTCAGGGAACAGTATGGACAATTATTGTAAATCTTGTAGTTATGGGGGGTATTGGTATTTTGTATCTTCTTATGAACGACTTCATGGATACACATATCACAGGTTCACCGCTCCCTAAAACATGGATATACATAGTCTTAGTTATAACATTTATTGTTCTATCTTATATAACACATCTACAGCAATATAAAACTACATATGGTCTGGTTTATGAGGAAGTAGAAAACACGCGCTTAACTTTGGCTGAAAAATTAAGAAAGCTGCCTCTGGGTTATTTTGGCAAGAGAGATTTAGTGGACCTTACAGAAACAATTATGGGTGATGTGAATAGAATGGAACACGTATGGTCACATGTATTGGGATATCTATATGGGTCATATATTTCTACAGTGATTATTGCGATTGCGCTGTCATTTACTAACTGGAGACTAGCACTAGCAACATTATGGGGTGTGCCAGTAGCTTTCATATTACTTTTTGGTTCTAGAAACATATCTGAAAGAAATGCCAGAGAGACCAAAGAAAAGATGTTGGTAGTATCTGATGGTATCCAAGAAGGGATAGAAAATATCAAAGAAATACATGCGACTAATAAAGAAGAAATATACTTGGAGAAAATAAACAAAGACATTGATATTGAAGAAAAATCTATGATACGCGGGGAGTTGGTCACAGGTTTATTTGTGAATGGAGCAAGCGTAATCATGAGGCTAGGTGTAGCGACAACAGTATTAACGGCTGTTTCATTAATAGTTTCTGGAAAGATTGATTTTATGACGCTATTTATGTTTTTGTTGATAATTACTAGAGTATATGCACCATTTGACCAAAGTTTAGCTTTAATTGCAGAAATGTTTATGTCTCAAGTTTCAGCAAATAGAATAAATGAGATCTATGATACCAAGGTAGCTACAGGCAATGAAGTGTTTGAGCCCAACGGACACGACATCATCTTTGAAGACGTTAAATTCGCATATGATGATGAACAGGTTTTAAATGGTGTGTCTTTTGTCGCTAAAGAAGGTGAAGTAACCGCTCTGGTAGGACCTTCAGGTTCAGGTAAAAGCACCTGTGCAAGGGTAGCCGCAAGACTTTGGGATTATGATGAAGGGTCAATAAAGGTAGGAGGAGTAGACATATCTACAGTCGAACCAGAGGTGTTATTGACAGATTATTCCATGGTATTTCAAGATGTAACACTATTTGACGATTCCGTAAAAGAGAATATTAGGATAGGCAGAAGGGATGCGAGTGACGATGATGTGTATGCAGTTGCCAAAGCAGCAAACTGTGATGAATTCATTAACAAGCTTCCAAATGGTTATGATACTCAAATTGGTGAAAATGGAACTAAGCTTTCTGGTGGAGAAAGGCAAAGAATTAGTATTGCTAGAGCCATGTTAAAAGATGCACCTATTATTCTTTTGGATGAAGCTACAGCATCACTAGATGTAGAAAACGAATCAAAAGTACAAGAAGCTTTAACTAGATTGTTGAAAAATAAGACTGTCCTTGTCATAGCACACAGAATGCGTACAGTAGAAGCTGCGGATAAGATAATAGTACTATCTGAAGGTAAAGTGGTTGAAGAAGGCAGTCCAAAAGAGCTTAAAGAAAAGGAAAATGGAATGTTTAAGCATATGTTAGAACTTCAAACCAGCAGTGAAGAGTGGAATCTAAAATAGATAATTTACACTTAGCTAGTCTTAATTCTGCTTTGTGGTGGAGCTAATGGTTAAATAAAAACTGAATTCCAATGGAATTCAGTTTTATGTTTAATTACATCTTTCTGTTGTAGTATTCAACAACTAACAATTCATTAATTTCTTGGTTTAATTCATTACGTTCTGGTAATCTAACGTATTGGGCTTGCATTTTCGTTTGGTCAAATGTCACGA
>CADBLN010000084.1 GCA_902795525.1 uncultured Erysipelotrichaceae bacterium
AAAAGCCAATAGTATTTACCTATCACACAAAATTTGATATTGATATTAAACGTGCTGTAAGTGCTAAGTTAATCCAGGATGCTGCCATTATGGCATTAGTTAGTAACATTGAACCCGTTGATGATGTTTGGGTTGTTTCAAAAGGGGCTGGTGAAAACCTGAAAAGCTTAGGATACAAAGGTGAATACACCGTCATGAGTAATGGGGTCGATTTTACTAAAGGAAAAGTTGAGCAACATATCCAAGATGAGATTTTTAAAGAATACTCTATTTCTCATGATAAGCCTATCTATTTATTTGTCGGTAGAATGATGTGGTACAAGGGAATAAAAATTATTTTAGATGCTTTAAGTATTGTGAAAAAGCATGATCATGATTTCACTATGATATTTGTGGGTGATGGTCTTGAGATAAATGAAATAAAAGAATACTGTTCCAGTTTAAATCTAGATGAAAATATCATTTTCACTGGTGCCGAAAGAAATAGAGAAAAATTAAAAGCCTTCTTCTCCATAGCTGACTTATTCTTATTCCCATCAACATTTGATACAAATGGCATTGTTGTTAGGGAAGCTTCTGCTTGTGCTCTAGGGTCAGTTTTAATTAAGGGCAGTTGTGCTGCTGAAGATGTAACCGATAAAGTCAACGCCATTCTTATTGACGAAAGCAGTGATTCACTGGCAAAATTTTTATTAGAACAAGGAAGTAATTTAAAGTTCTTACACCAAATTGGCGAAAATGCTCAAAGAGATTTATACATCTCGTGGGAAGATAGTGTAAATCACGCTGTTGAAAGATATCGCTATGTCATCGATAAGTTTGAATATAAAAAACCTAGCATACTGGATGCAGATACTTCGCTTTTAGATAATTTCTTCTCTTTCTATGCTGATTTAGCCAATACTTTGGATAAGGCAAAAAAGACATATGAAGATTTAAACACCAAGTTTAATGATATGCTGGATAGATGGTTATAAAGAAACATCACCCGTTTATACTTCTATTGTATAAGGGGTGATGTTTTAATTTCCATCATTGATGTTTTTTTACTTTTTATATTTAATCTAATGAGAATGATATCGTTCCTTTTCCATTCTTTGATTCTACTTTAGCAATGCTGCCAGAAATAATTGACCAAGATGGCTGAACATGCCCAAAATCCATATCATAGATTACTGGTAAATAACCTACAACATTCTCTAAAGCATACTTAACATCCACATCAAACATCTCTTGTGGATTAGCTGGTCTGCCAAACATGATGCCTGCACAATGCTCAAACCAACCAGCATTCTTTAATTGCCATAATGACCTATACATGTCTAAAACGGTTAAATCACATGCTTCTAAATACCAAACAATACCATCATCTTTATATTTCTCTACAAACTCTTTAACAAAGTCAAACTTGGTCCCGCAAATGTTTGTTAGCAGGTCTAAACAACCTCCAACAAGCCTTCCTTTAAACTCAACAGGTTTCCCATCTAATGTTTTATACTCAACATCCGTATTCAACAAATAAGGATCCAGAGCATGCCCAGGTAATACTTCAAAGTCTTCAGGCTTGACCTCATATTTTGGATAACTATTTAGTTTTAACTTTTTACCTGTCAATACTTCATAACCATCTTCCAAGGATTGATCCCAAGGTTCCATCCCAAAACCCCCAAAACAAGGTCCATAGATACTTGCTACATCACAGATGGTATTCAACGTAAAAGTTAAGCATGTATTATCTGAAAAACCCATTAGATATTTTGCCTTAGCATTCCTGATTCTTTCAAAATCAATGTAAGGTAAAATAGACAGCATTAATTCTCCGCCTGCAACGCTAAAGATAAAATCTATGTCATCATTTAGATACATATCCATAAACTCTTTAGCTCTAATTTCTGCTGATGCACTTGCGGCATGATCAATGCCATAGAGATGTTCAGCTTCAACTATCTTATATCCTTTTTCTTTAAACTTTTTAACCGCATCATAAAACCTATCTTCATATGGGAAATCACTCACCCCAAAAGATGGGGCAATTAGTCCAATAGTTCCATGTGGTTTTAAAAACTCAGGGTATCTCATTATAACTCCTTAATTGATTTCTCAATTCTTCCAATAGATTTCTTTTCACCCATTATTTGCATTATGCTCCACAAATCAGGTGAGTTTCTATGGCCAGTAATAGCCACTCTTATGGTTTCCGCAACATCGCTGATACTACCAGGGAAAGCCTCAGGGTTTTCTTTATATGCCTTCATATCAGTCGCAAAACCATACTTATCCGCAATGGATTTAACCTTCTCAAACCAACTGTTATTATCATCACTGTAATCATAACTAGAGATGAAGTCTTCCAAAATACTTCTAACAACAGCGTTTTCAAATCTATATTCATCTTCTTTTTGATATAGCTCATCAAAATAATACTCAATA
>CADBLN010000085.1 GCA_902795525.1 uncultured Erysipelotrichaceae bacterium
GCATACAATTATCCTGTAACCACTGAAATAATGGATCTTGAAGATGCTAAAAAAACAGGGGCAATGGCTTTATTTGATGAGAAATATGATGATATGGTCAGAGTTGTAACAATGGGGGAAGTCAGCAAAGAATTCTGCGGTGGAACTCATGTTGCTAGTACCTCTGAAATTGGTGTTTTCAAAATAGTTTCGGAGGAAAGCATAGGTTCAGGGATAAGGAGAATCACTTCCAAAACTAGCTATGGAGCTTATGAGGAGTTTGAAAAGCAACAACAGATGCTAGAAGAAATTGCTAAAATGCTAAAAGTCACTTCAATTGCTCCTGTAGTAGAAAAAGTTAAATCATTGAATCAAGAGAATAGTAATCTTGCTAAAACCATTTCACAATTAAAGAGTCAATTATCGACAGCCCAAAGTGCTGATATGGTAAATGAAGCTGTTGAAATCAATGGTTTAAAAGTTTTAATCAAACAATTGGAAATGGAAGCAAGCGAAGGAAAAGTATTGGTTGAAAATTTGTTGTCAAAGCTTAAAGATGGAGTAGTCTTATTAGCTATAAGCAGTGGTGACAAGATTGTCTTCAATGCTGGATGCAGCACCACGGCAATCGCAAAGGGCATTACCGCAAGCAAATTAGTGAAAACTGCCGCAACAATCTGTGGCGGCAATGGTGGTGGCAGAGATGACTTCGCCAGTGCTGGAGGCAAAGACAGCAGTAAATTAAATGAAGCAATTAAGGCTATAGAAGACTTAATTAAAGGGTAAAAAGCTACACATCAGTGTAGTTTTCCTTTATTCTCTAGTCTAAATCTCTTTAACTTTTTTATATTCTAAAGTAAAATATAACAAAGGGAGATGATACTATGGCAGATTCAAATACCGGTACTAGAGTATTTAGTAGTGATGAGTTTCAACAAGAGAACATTAAACTTATAATGCGAACTGTTCATGATTTATTAGTTGAAAGAGGCTATAATCCCGTAGTACAGATAGTTGGATATTTAATCACAAACGATCCAGCATATATTTCTAGTTATAAAGGAGCTAGAACTTTAATTCAGACTGTTGAACGTGATGAGATTCTAAAGGAGTTGGTACGTTCTTACATGGAGGAAGATGAATAAGGTTCTAGGTTTAGATTTGGGCTCTAAGACTTGTGGAGTTGCTTTAAGCGATGCTTTAGGCATGATTGCTTCGCCTGTTGAGACCATTAGATTTGATGAAGATGACTATGAGACTGCTTGTCTAAAAGTCGTTGAAATCATTGATGCCAACAAGGTAAAAACTGTGGTGTTGGGTTTACCTAAACACATGAATGGCGATGTTGGTATTAGGGGCGAAATATCTCTGCAATTTAAAGAGTTGCTCCAAAAGGAAAGAGATGTTGAAGTTGTTTTAATTGATGAGCGTTTAACCACTGTAAGCGCTCAAAAGTCAATGATTGCTTCAAACATGAATAGGCAAAAAAGACATGAAATGGTGGACGCAATGGCGGCTGTCATTATCTTACAAAGTTATTTAGATGGCCACTAAGGAGATTTTTTATGGATTCAAACAAATTATTTATAACCACAGATGCTGGTGAAGAAAAAGAAATGACCATATTGTTTACATTTGATAGTGAACAATATGGCAAATCTTATGTATTATTCTTCGATCCTGAAGAAGATGAAACAGAAGTTTTCTGTATGGCATATGATGAAAACGGCAACTTGTTTGCAGTTGAAGATGATGCTGAATGGGATATGATTGAGGAAATGTTGGAGGGATTTGAAGATGGCCACCACCACGAAGAAAAATAAACATACTGGGAAGAAAATCCTCATAGGATTACTAACTGTTTTAGTAATAGCAGCTGGAGGATTTTTATACGTTTACACAAGATATTTGGATTATTTAAAACCTGGTAGTGCTAACGCAAATGAAGTTCATTACGTTATTCCTGAAGGCATGGCAGCTTCAGAAGTTATTGAAGACTTAGTAAAAGAAGGATTTCTTCAAAACGAGTTAGCAACTAAAGTTTACATGAAGTTAAATAACATTCCAGGTTTCTTTGCGGGGACTTTCACTTTAAGAAAGAACATGTCAACAGCTGAGGTGCTCGATGTTATCACAAATGAATCAAATGCTGTTATTGAAGAAATTGATATCACAATTATTCCAGGAGATTGGGCTAAAGATGCAGCCGCAAGATTTGCGAAACTGACCCCATATACTGAAGAAGAATTCATGAATAAATGGAATGATATTGAGTACATAAAAACTCTAATTGATAAATATGAAGTTTTGACTGAAGGAATTTTGGCAAGTGAACATTGTTATTTAGAAGGCTATCTGGCCCCTGAAACATATCGTATTTATGCTAATGCTACAATTGAAGAAATCACTGAAAGATTATTAGATCATAGTGAAGAGATTTTTCAAAAGTATAAAGAATACATTGGTAATACAGGTTTAAATGTCCATCAGCTATATACTTTGGCTTCAATTAATCAGTTTGAAGCTAAAACTGCAGAAGACATGAGAAGGGTAAGTGCCGTATTTTACAACCGCTTAAATGAAGGTTGGAATTTGGGAAGCAGTGTAACAATTTGTTATGCTTTGTATGATGATTATCACACTTGGGAAGATTGTGAAACAAATCCAAACATCGCTTCTAAATACAACACATATGCAAACCCTGGACTGCCAATAGGACCTGTTTGTAACCCTGGAGAAGATGCAATATATGCGGCCATCAATCCAGTGGAAAATTGTCCTTATTGGTATTTTATGGCTGATGTAGATACAGGAATATTGTATTTTGCGAAGACTTACGCTGAACATGAAGAAAACATTAGAAAATATTTACGATAGAAAGGGATAATATGAAAAAACCGGTAATTATTGGGATCGCTGGTGGCAGTGCTAGCGGAAAAACCTCAGTATCTAAGAAGTTGGCAGAGTATTTTGATGACACTAATACTGTCACTATCATAAGGCAAGATGACTATTATAAAGATCAAAGCCATATGACTTTCCAAGAAAGAACAAAGACTAATTATGACCATCCTAATGCTTTTGATAACGATTTGTTAGTTAAGCAAATTGATGAATTAGCTGCAGGAAAAACAATTGAAAAACCAACATATGATTTTGTTAATCATACTAGGGCTTCAATCACGGAGATAGTTCATCCTTGTGATGTATTGTTGTTAGAAGGCTTGTTTGTCTTGGAAGATGAAGAGATTTTGAAGCGTCTTGATATGAAGGTATACATAGATACTGACGCTGACATTCGTTTCATTCGTCGTTTGAAAAGGGACGTTAGGGATAGAGGTAGAACAATAGAATCGGTTTGTGATCAGTATATGACCACTGTCAGAGTAATGCATGAGGCATTTGTGGAACCTTCAAAAAAAAGAGCAGATATTATTATTCCTGAAGGCTCGCATAATTTGGTGGCAATGGATTTGTTAATTACGAAGATTGCCAGCATTATTGAACATAAACAAAACGCAAATTGACAATTTGAAGTCATTGTGTGAGAATAGACCAGTTAGGAGTGAAAAATATGGATGAAAATAAAGTAGTTGTAACCAAAGAAGGCTTAGCTGAGTTACAGAAAGAATATGAGTATTTAGTACACGTTGAACGTGATCAAGTTATTGAAGAGTTAAAGGCTGCCAGGGCCCAAGGCGACTTATCAGAAAATGCTGATTATGATGCAGCCAGAGACCATCAAGCAAGAGTTGAGGCAAGAATAAGACAACTTGATGACATGTTGAAGAATGTTGAAATTATTGACGAAAAGAAGAAAAGCCGTATTGTAAGGCTTGGTTCCAAAGTCACAGTTCAATACTTAGATACCAATGAAAAAGAAAAATTCAGTATTGTTGGTACAGTTGAAGCAGATCCATTAAATGGTAAATTGTCAAATGATACTCCACTTGCTAAAGCCATTATGGATCATAAAGCAAATGATGTCTGTATGGTAATTGTGAATCCACCATATGAAGTAAAAATTTTAGAAGTAGAGTAGGAAAAAACAACTTTAGAAACAAATATATAGTATGAGCCACTCATTTAAATATTTGTTTCTTTTTTTATTCTTGCTCCTTTTTATGATTCCAGAAATAAACACAATTGAAATTGATCTGAATCAAAAGAAAGATATACAAGTCGAAGTAAAGGGTGCGGTTGAAAACCCAGGGGTGTTTTATGTACCAGCCTATTCAACTGTTGAGGAACTATTTAAGATTGTGGAGTTGAGAAATGATGCAGACATCAGACAAATTAATCAAACCATGGTTTTGAAGAACAATGATGTTATAGTAATTCCATATGTGAAAGAAAACAGTTTTAAAGTATCAATAAATAGCGGTAGTATTGAGGAATTAATGATGTTGCCAGGGATTGGGAAAGTGACAGCAACAAATATTGTCAACTATCGAAATGAACATGGTTTTTTTCAAAGTATTGATGATCTAGTAAAGGTTAAGGGAATAGGGGCAAAAACTTTAAATAAGATTAGGGAGTTTTTGTGTTTATGAAGGATAATTGGTTATTATTATCACTAATCTTGATTAGTGCTGGTTTTTTCAATGACTTCAGGATTAGGCTATTGATGAGTGCAGTTTGGTTAGTACTACTTCCTCATATTGTCAACAGGGATGTACATAAAAGAATTGTACTGGCAATCCTTCTTTTCATTGTTGCTAGCATTCCCATCAAAAGCAAGATAGATCAAGGCAGGGTTATCCAAGTCAGGAAACAATATCAGATAATTAGCAATGGTATATCTTCAATAATTGTCTATAGTGATGATAATAATGTTTGTATAGATGATTTAGTTGAGGTTGATTGTGAACTTGAAGAAATAGATAGTTATGATAATTTTGATACTACAACTTTTAAAGATTGGTCTTTTTCTCAAAAAATCTATTATCAAGGTAAAATAGACAACTATAAAATTAATAAGAAAGCAACTAGCTTTAGAAGTACTCTATATCAGCTGAATAAAGGTACCTGGATTAATCAACTCTTATTTGGAAGTGGTAATCAGTTAGAGTCATCGTATTCTTACTTATTGACATCTTCTGGCATGCACATAAGTTTTTTTATTGGTTTGATTAGGAAGCTATTAAGTTTCAATTATTATCCAGAGGATAGTTTAAAGAAGAGTATAAACATTGTTTTTGTACTTGGTCTTGTCTTCAAGTTTCCCTATGCGTTGATTAGAGTTTTATTATCCTTGTTAGCGGAATTGTTTTTTGACAATAAAAGAGAAAGGGCTGGATGGTTGGCTTGCATGTTGTGCCTTTATCGACCATATGTGATAAAAAGTACTACTTTTATGGTGCCAATTGTTTTGCGGTTCATTTCTTTATTTGTAGATAAGCATCGTCTGCTAGTAACTCAATTCGCCATGATAATAATCCAACTATATTTTTATGGCAACTGTGATTTAGGTGGTATTTTAACTTTTCAATTGTTTAGAAGTGCTGTGGGAGTCTTATATGCTTGTGCAATAGTTTTAGCTATATTTCCAATTAAATTTACTCTTCCTGTTGATTTAATTATTTCATTAAGAGAAAAAGTTCCTAAATTTGAAATACATGGGCAAATAAAAATATGGATAATCCTTTTGATTGTGTGGGCACTTAGACAATATTTAAAGGGTGAAAGAAAATGTAACTTGATTTTGGCTTGTGTATGTCTATTGTTTAATCATTATCAAAGCATTTTTAATTTTTACTATCAAGTAAATTATCTGGATGTTGGTCAAGGGGATTGTGCAGTCATCATGTTTCCGTTTTCTTTCAAAGCTTTATTGATTGATACTGGTGGTAATCATCACAAAGATATTGGAAGTGATTTGGTCATACCATTTTTAAAAAGACAAGGATTAGCAAGTGTGGATGTGGTGATATCACATGATGATTATGATCATTGTGGAGCTTTGGAAACGATCCAAAAAGAATTAAATGTAAAAAACATATATGATAGCAAACAACATGATATTGAAGTCAATGGTTTGAGGATAGAAACACTATTAAGGGAATATGAGTTTGATAACAGCAATGACAACTCTTTAATAAACTACTTTAGCATTGATAAATTTGCTTTCTTGTTTTTGGGGGATGTTTCCAGTGATGTTGAGGAAATTTTGGTTAATAAATATCAAAATCTGCCTGTGAGTGTACTCAAAGTTGCCCATCATGGTTCGAAAACTTCCACCAGTGAAAAACTGTTGTCAAACTACCATATCAATTATGCGATTATTTCTGCCGGTAGAAATAATAGTTATGGTCATCCACATGTTCAAACCATTCAGAATTTAGAAGCTTATGGAGTAAGAGTTCTTAATACTCAACAACACCATGCGGTTAAGATAGTAGTATTGAGGCATTTTTTGTTGTTGTATACAGCCAGTGGGCTATTTATTGCATGCAAGGTGAAGTAAGTGTTTTTATGCTATAATGTTAATGGTATAAATATGAATTATTTTTTAGTTGGAACAGAGGTCTATAACCTCCAAAAACGCAGAGCTAAGATTGTTAAGGAATTAGTTGATGATGAACTAAATTTAAGTGTTTATAGTGGTAAAAACTATTCCATTCAAGATGTCGTCAGCGATTGTTTAACATCGCCGTTTTTTGCTGAGAATAAAGTAGTTATAGTGGAAAACCCGGATTTTTTGTATTCTAACAAAGATGATGAGAATGCACTCGCTATTAAGGATTATCTTAGTAATCCAAATCCGACAACAACTCTGATCATTTATTGTGATCAAGCAATTGACAGGACTAAAGCTATCGTAAAGGAACTTATGAAAATTGTTAAATACGAGAGCTTTGACAGTTTAAATAATGAAGACTTTAGACACTATGTTTTGAAGGATTTAAATGACCAAAAAATAGTTTTAGACAACAGTGCTAAGAATGAATTAATTGAACGTTTGCCTGTTGATATAACAAACTGGAAACACGAATTAGAAAAACTGAGTTTATATCCTGGAAAAATAGATGCTGACGTTATTAGGCAATTGGTATGCAGGCCAATTGAAGAAGATGTTTTTCAACTTTCAAATGCGGTTACGAGTAAAAACTTAAGTAAGTCTATCCAAATCTACCGTGACTTGCTGGTGAATAACAAGAATGATATTAAAGCTTTGATTGGTTTATTGGCATATCAGTTTAGATTTATGTTTCAAATGAAGAGCTTAAGTGAACAGGGAATGAGCATATCAGATATTTCTCAAAGCTATGGCTACAATGAATACCGCATCAAAATTACACTTAGAAACTGTCACAGTTTCAGCAGTGAATACCTTTTAAGTTTGCTGAATAAATTATCAACATTAGACCAAGATATCATCAATGGTAAAGTAGAGGGAAAACTTGGCTTAGAGTTATTTATAATGGAGGCTTGTATTTAATGGAGTCTTTGAGAGAACTATATAGAATTGGGCCAGGTCCAAGCTCTTCTCACTCTTTGGGTGTAAGAAATGCTTGTGTTTTTTATCATTCTCTATATCCAAACCAACAGCATTATTTAGTTGAATTGTATGGTTCTTTGGCTTTGACTGGTAAAGGACACATGTCTGATAAGGTAATTCAAGATTATTTTGGCCAAGACCATGTTGATGTATTGTTTAAAAGGGAGTCTGCTGCTCATCCAAATACGATGATTCTCTATGGTTTAGAAAATGGAAAAAGAATTAATAAGGTTACAATTTATTCAATTGGTGGTGGAGCGATTGAAGTTGAGGGAATGGAAAATATTGTTGATAAGAATGTTTATCCTCAACGTAATCTTTCGGAAATACTGGACTATTGCCAAGAAAAAAACTTGAGCTTAGCAGACTATGTTTACAGCTGTGAGTCAGATATAAAACCATACCTATTAGAGATAGTTGAGCAAATGTTATTGGTGGTTGAAGATGGTTTAACCAAGCAAGGATATTTGCCGGGTGAATTGCACTTGCAGAAGATTGCCAAAGAAATCTACCAAAAAGCTTTGGAGTGTAATGATGTTGCAACAAAGGATAAGCTTTTTGTAACAGCATATGCTTATGCAGCGATGGAGCAAAGTTCTTGTGGGGAGTTTGTTGTTACTGCCCCAACACTAGGCTCATCGGGTATTGTCAGTGCTTTGGTAAAATATTATTTTGAAAGAGGTAAAAGCAAAGAAGAATTAGCTGATGGTTTAGCTGTTGCTGGAGTTATAGGAAATGTTGTTAAAACCAACGCAACTATCTCTGGAGCTGTCGGTGGCTGCCAAGCTGAAATAGGAACTGCCTGTGCAATGGGTGCAGCTTTCGCAAGTTATTTGGAAGGGCTAGATAATAAACGCATTGAGTATGCGGCTGAAATAGGAATGGAACACAATTTAGGTTTAACCTGTGATCCAGTTGGCGGTTATGTTCAAATCCCATGTATAGAAAGAAATGGTGTTGGGGTTTTAAGAAGTTTAGATGCGATGAACTATGCTAAGTACCTGGGCCAGATTAAAGACAATAAAGTAAGTTTTGATATGGTTGTTGAAGTTATGAACTATACGGGAAAGAAAATCCCGGTAGAATTAAAAGAGACCTCGCTGGGAGGTCTAGCAATTGAAGTAAAAACAGAATAACTAACGAATGAAGTTAGTTATTTTTCTTTCTTTGAGATCGGGTTTCTCGATACCTAGTTGTTCTCCAGCTTTTTGACATTTAATCAAATAAGCCATGTTTTTTGCAAGAAGGCGCATATTGTACATTCCTTCTTCATCTTGGCTGACTTCACCTGGTTGGGTTCCAAAGGCATTATTCCAATATCTTGAGCTTACGACAAACATTCTTGAAATAGTGAAGTACTTATTCATTTCATCAAAAGCAGAGGTTGTTCCAGCTCTTCTAGCCACAATAACTGAAGCAGCAGGTTTTAAGGCAAAAACCTCGCTATTTGAATAAAAGGTGGTATCCATAAAACACTTCATTCCACTTGCCAGGGAAGCATAATAAACAGGGGACCCAAAAATAAATCCATCAGCTTCTTTAGCTTTCTCAACAAACTCATTAACTTTTGGATTAAAAGCACACTTCTTTGTTTTATGACAACTATTGCAACTACGACAAGGATTAATATCGGTTCCTATTTGAAAAATCTCTGTTTCGATTCCTTCTTCATTGAATTGTTTAGCTACCTCTTGCAATGATATATAGGTATTACCTTGAGGTCTTGGTGATCCGTTTACCAGTATTACTTTCATTTTGCATCTTCCTTTTTTCATCATTCTATCATAATAAAAGTTCCTTTCGGAACTTGTTATTATAAACTATTTACTGCTTTGGCTAAGCGTGATTTTTGGCGTGCTGCCCAATTTTTATGATGAGTACCATCTGTAACAGCTTTGTCAATATGTTTATGAGCTTCAACCAATGCCTTTTCTGCAGCCTTCTTGTCAGCTTCAGCAAC
>CADBLN010000086.1 GCA_902795525.1 uncultured Erysipelotrichaceae bacterium
AGCTCCTGGTCTTGCAGCACTTAATGCATCTGCAGCAGCAACTAAATAAGAAATAACGAATAAAGCCTCAGTATCTCCATGGTGCGATGCAATTGCATTTAATACAACCTCATTTTCACCATGTTTCTTACAAACTCTATAACCCAATTCAACATGAGATCCCTCTTGTTCAAAGTCAATAGCTTTACCAATATCGTGTAACAAACCTGCACGCTTTGCTAAGTTTTGGTTTAATCCCAACTCAGCAGCCATGATTCCTGCCAAATGTGCAACTTCCATTGAGTGTTGCAATACATTTTGACCATAACTGTAGCGATATTTTAATCTACCAACTAAACGAACCAGTTCTTTATCAATTTTACCTAAGCCAAGTTTGAAAACGGCTTCTTCGCCAGCTTTCATAATAACTTCTTCTAGTTCATCAGTTTTTTTCTTAACTACTTCTTCAATACGACCAGGTTGAATACGCCCATCTTTTATCAGGTGTTCCAAAGTTAATCTTGCGATTTCTCTTCTAATTGGATCAAAACATGATATCGTAATTGTTTCAGGGGTGTCATCAATAATTAAATCAACACCTGTTGCCTGTTCAATTGCTCTTATGTTTCTTCCTTCTCTGCCAATAATTCTACCTTTCATTTCTTCTGAAGGTAAACCTACTACTGAAACAGTTCTTTCAACAGTTTCTTCTTGAGCATATCTTTGAATTGCTGTTCCAATAATGTTACGGGCTTTTTCAGCAGCAGTAGCTTCTGCTTCTTCTTCTTTTTCTTTCATGTACAAAGCAATCTCATTTGCAGATTGTTCTTGAACAATATTAAATAATTCTGTTTTCGCATCTGCAGCAGAAAGATTAGCAACGCGTTCTAATTCTTCAACTTGAACGTCAATCTTACGCTGCAATTCTTCTCTCATCTTATTCAAATCTGAAGACTGTTTTTCTAATTGTTTTTCTCTTTCACTTAGTTCGCTTTCGCGTCCTTGAATCTTTTCTTCTCTGAAATTCAGATTGTCGTCTCTTCTTAGTAACTTGTTTTCAAGATCTGTCACCTCTTGACGATGTCTTTTAATCTCTTTTTCAGCTTGCAGCTTTAATTCATAAGCACTATTTTTTCCATCTAAAACAGCTTGTCTTTTGACATTTTCTGCTTCAATATTCGCTTCCTTTATGATTAAATCTGCTTTTTGTTGATTCTTGTTCAATCCCATTTTAGATAGTATCCACATAGCTACTATCCCAATGAGTAAGCCTACAAAAATGTATAAGATAGAGTTATTTCCAGTTTCTGGCATATAATATCCTCCATCTAGTTTTTCCAAACCATAAACATTTTACCATTAAATTTCAAAAAATAAAATAGATGGGTAACCACCTATTCTATTGTCTCTTCAATTTCACTGCTATTTGTTATATCACTTGTAGATAACTTCTCTCTGATTTGTTTATCAAGTGTTTCAACAATTTGAGGGTTTTCATTTAAGAAAGCTCTGACTGCTTCTTTTCCTTGTCCCAGTTTTTCTCCTTGATAAGAGAACCATGTACCTGATTTTTCTAATAAGTCATATTCAACAGCTAAGTCAATAATTTCAGCTAATCTCGAAATACCTTCACCATATCTTATTTCAATTTGGCATGTTTTAAATGGAGGAGCAACTTTATTCTTAACAACTTTAACATTGGTCTTGTTACCAATGATTTCGCTACCTTGCTTAATAGCTTCACCTTTTCTTATTTCAATTCGAATTGATGAATAGAATTTTAATGCTCTGCCACCAGTAGTGGTTTCTGGATTACCATAAATAATCCCAATCTTTTCTCTTAACTGGTTAATAAATATTACAGTACATTTTGCTTTATTCATTACTGTAGCAAGCTTTCTCATAGCTTTACTCATTAATCTAGCCTGTAAACCAATTGAACTATCGCTAATTAAGCCATCAAGTTCAGCTTGAGGAACTAATGCTGCTACTGAGTCAACAACAATTAAGTCAATAGCACCACTTTTTATCAGCAATTCAGTTATTTCTAAAGCTTGCTCACCACTATCAGGCTGTGAAAGAATCAAATCATCAATTTGAACACCAAGATTCTTAGCATAAACTGGGTCAATGGCATTTTCAGCATCAATGAAAGCAGCTTTGCCTCCTTCTTTTTGGATTTGGGCAATCGCGTGTAAAGCTAAAGTGGTCTTACCACTAGATTCAGGACCATATATTTCAATAATTCTACCACGAGGATAGCCACCTACACCTAAAGCTCTATCAAGCAATAAGGAACCCGAAGGAATTGTGTCCACATCAACATGAGTAGTGTCTCCCAATCTCATGATCGAGCCCTTGCCATATTGTTTTTCAATTTCTTTAAGGGTTTCTTCTAAAATCTTGTTTTCATCTTTTTCTGCCATATAAATAACGCCTCCATTACACTATAGTCTCGAATTATATATATTCCTCAAAAAGTTTGTTAATCTTTGTGCAGTAATCTCAACAATTTCGTTTCTTATTTCATTTCTTGAACCTGAGAGTTTATCTTCAAAAGTATACATTTCATCATTGATTTTAATTGTTGAATATATCAAACCAGCCTCTTTACCTTCTAAGGTATCTGGCCCAGCATTACCTGTAAATGATACTGCTACGTTAGTCTTAAATTTGTTTGCTACATTTATAGCCATTGCTTCTGCACATTGTGCAGATACAACACCAAATGAATCAATAATGCTTTTATCAACACCAACAAGCTTTTCTTTCACTTCATTCCAATAAGAAACAATTCCTCCTTTAAAAACTTTTGAAGCTCCAGATATCTCGGCTAATTTACTCATAAATAAACCAGCTGTAA
>CADBLN010000087.1 GCA_902795525.1 uncultured Erysipelotrichaceae bacterium
GATATAAGTGGAGTGTTCGAAAAACCAGATCAAACAGAAGTGTCCAATGATATTTTTACTGTTTTTGAAACTGAGTTTAATAGACCACTATCTCAAAAAGAAACTACAATGATTGCTGAGTGGGTGAAAACTTATGGAGAAAAAACAGTTCGCAAAGCTCTTAGAGAAGCGATTAAATACAACAAACCAAATGTTGATTATATCGATAGAATCCTTGTTAATGGTATAAACGATGGGAAAAAATAAGGTTGATCAACAGTACATTTACAATACCTTAGCTAAGTTGTTTCCAAATGCTCATTGTGAATTGAATTATGGCAGTATCTTTCAACTGACTGTAGCAGTAATTCTTTCGGCCCAAACAACAGATGTTTCAGTTAACAAAGTTACACCACAATTATTTCAAAAGTATCCGACAGTTCAAGATCTTAGTAAAGCTGAAATAGAAGATGTTGAAAACATCATTAAAAGCATCGGTTTATATAGAAACAAAGCAAAAAGTGTTGTTGCGATGGCAAAAGAGGTTTTGAATAGATTTAATGGAAATATTCCGAATAATATGGATGATTTACTTACTTTACCTGGGATTGGGCGTAAAACTGCTAATGTAGTGTTATCTGAAGGGTTTAAACAACCGGCTATTGCTGTAGATACCCATGTAAATAGGGTATCGCAACGCTTGGGAATAACTAAAATGAACTCATCTCCAGAAGAAACAGAAGAAGAGCTAAAAAAAGTGTTTTCTAAAGATAAGTGGAGTCAATTACATCATTATTTGATTTTTTTAGGAAGATATATGTGCCATAGCCGAAAACCTGAATGTGATTTGTGCCCATTTAGGACAAATGGTTGTAAATATTATGAAAATTGAATAATTTTCGAAGTGAAAGGCCCTATGCATAAAGCGTAGAGCCTTTTTTATGATTAAGGATTTGTACCTGGGTTTTGATTCTGCCCAGGATTAGGGTCATTAGGATCTGGTGATGGTGGCGTTATAGGAGTACCTGCCAAAGTAACTTGTTTAGTAATGGTGTTAGATTGCACATTAGCGATTGAGTATGCATAGTATACAGCAATCGAATATGTTGTATCCTCTGTTGGTAAATCAGTTATCGTATATGAATAAGAATTTGTATTTGGTTTAGCATGTACAAGCTGATTTCCATTATTGTCTGTTATGACAACGTTATATTGTACAACACCATCTATTGTACTAGATGTTGCCATTGCTGTTTTGGAAGTCTGGGCAGACATCTTTTCACTGTTTGGATAAGCAGTCCAAGTTACATTGATAGTATTACCATCTAGTGAAGCATTAGCATCAGCTAATGAATCAATTCCTGGAGTAGGCCAAGAAGCAACTTTAGCAAACTTCGATAAGACATATCCAGTTGTTGAAACACCATCAGGTGCATACGAAGGTGCAGCAGTAAATGGTTCATAACCTTTAATAAACTTAATTGTTGAAACATCAGAAGGTTTTGAAATCCCTTTAGGTGTTCCATAAGCAGATTCAACTGCATTGAAAATGGCTCTAGTCAGGTAACCATCTATTAACTGACTTTGTTGGTAATATGTTAAGTGAGTATTTGCGTTTTCAGCAGCATTCAAATCATAACCATACCAACTTCCAATTGAGAAGTCACCATTGTTTACCAATAACCATTCATCCTTACTTGATGTGTAGTCACGAATACCATATTTTCTTTCATACCATTCAGGTAATGATGCTGTACCAGTTTTAACATAAGTAGGGTATGATTTTCTAAACAATGGAGCTCTAGGTGTACCACCAATACTTACATTGTGTCTCATCATCTCGGCAACCATCCATCCAGTACCAGCTGACATTACTTGTGTTCCTGAATAGGAAGGGACAATAGGTTCTTTTGTACTGTTGATATATTCAATCTTTGTGACTGTATGTGGTGTGATATATTTACCATTGTTGAATAAGGCTGCACCAGCAGCAGCTAGTTGCAATGGAGAAATAATACAATTTGCTCCACCAATTCCATATTGTTCATCCGCAAGCTCAGCAACACTTGAGTCAATTCCAATCGACTTGATATAACTCTTAATCTTGTCGATTCCAACAGCAGATTGTGCTTTCCTAAACACTTTAATAGCCGGAATGTTATATGAATAAGCAAAAGCATCATCAGCTCTTACCCAACCGTGATAGCCACCGCCATAGTTACTAATTGTAAGATTAGTACCTGTATAAGTGATTTTCTCATCGTTAATATATGAACCGGTTGACAAACCACCATATTCAATACCAATTGGATAGGTCAGGATAGCCTTAATTGTTGAACCAGGCTGAACCCTTGTATCGGTTGCATAGTTAAACTTTCTTGCTCTGTCATAATCTCTGCCGCCACTTACTGCGATGATTTCACCAGTTGTATTTTTTACAACTGCAGCAGCGTAGTTAATCCATGGGTTAATGTATGATTCAACGTTTCCTTCGCTAATTCGGTCACAAGTACTTTGAACGCTTTGATTTAGTGCGGTATATACGCGAACGGAATCGGTATATATGTTGATATCATAAAGAGTTTCCAACTCGTTTAAAACTATATCAATGTAAGCCTGATTAGGAATTGTTTTACCACTACCGTATTCAATGCCTTTTTGTCCAACGACTAAATCAGCAACATTGACTTTTAAGGCCATTTCGTATTCTAAATCTGTTATATATCCATGGTAATGCATCAGATATAAAACGTTGGCCGTTCTTTCTTGTGCATACTTAGGATTGTAATATACGTTATAATCGTTTGGTGCATTAACAACACCAGCTAAATAAGCAGCTTCAACTAAGGATAAATCTTTAGCGCTTTTATCAAAATAGTAGTCTGCAGCAACCTCTATTCCACGAGCAGTGCCACCATAGTTGATTTTGTTAATGTATAACTCTAAAAGCTTTCCCTTGCTCAAAAGCTTGTTGATTTTTAAAGAATAATATATTTCTTGCACTTTACGGGAAACACCTTTACCGCCTTCGCTAGCAGCAATAGTATCAACGGCAAAGAAGCTATTCTTAATAACCTGCATGGTGATAGTTGAACCACCTTGAGAAAAACTAAAAGATGCGATATTCTCTAAAACTGCCTTGGCAAAACGAGGCATGTCGAAACCAGGATGTTCAAAATAACGTGAGTCTTCAACTGCTACAAAGGCATCAACTACACATTGAGGTAAATCGTTATAAGAGATATTTACACGATCTTCAACACCCAGACGAGCTACTTCATTGCCCTTTGAGTCATAAATGAATGAAACTTCTGAGCTTGCTAGTGCTGCAAGGTCAATTGCGACATCACTCTTTTGTAATATCAAGTATATCGTTGAAACCCCACCAGCAACTCCCAAAAGGGTACAAAAAATTATAACTCCCATTAAGAAATTAACGATTTTTCTTCTCGCTCTTCTTTTTTCAATTTTTGTTTTCTTGGCTTTTTTTGTTGTTTTATCAGTTGTCTTTACTTCTTCACTCATAGCCATAACCTCCTTGAATCCATAGGTCAACAATCTTTAGATAATCGACCTTAACAATATAGTTGTATGGTATTAATACACCATTGGTTTTAAACCAATCATATTTAACTGATTTGGTATTAATCACACCAAGGTGCTTTGAGAATTTGCGATAATCTACGACATAAGTTTCATCGTATGTAGTGAAACGTATAATTAAGAAAGCTATACCACCATGTTCGACAACCTTAGCTAAATGCCTTAATTGGTGTTGGTGGATTATAGACAATGGCATTGAAGTTTTTCCAGAGGTTTCTTTAGCTTCAAAGTCAATGTATTTACCACGATACAGACCATTATAATCAGTTGTTGAAGGTGTTTTGTAATACGCTTCAGTGATTCTTGCGGTGGTTCTAGATTTATAGTCAACAGATACCACGGTAATAGGTGTTGGCTTTTTATAAACTACCGCAATGTTTTGTTCCAAGTAATATGCATTGGTAGAGTTGATGTCATCTTCTAAACTCATGCCACGTTTTCCATGGTTATCCATATTTGCGGATGCATATTTCTTTTTAGCGTTTGGATAATTTAACATAAAAAATCACCTATAACATTTTATTATAAAGAAAGCTTTTTTTCAATCTAATAGGCTAGGTAAGTTTATATATTGTCGTGATATGTTGTATAATTTGTGAAAGAATCAAATGTAACAAAAGAAAAGAAATGGAGTTAATAACATGAGTTATATCAATGAAGTACTGGAAAAAGTCAAGAAGAATAACCCCCATGAAAAGGAGTTTATACAAGCTGTAACAGAGGTTTTGGAATCATTAAGACCAGTTATTGAAAAAAATGAAGAAAAATATCGCAATTTAGCGCTTTTAGAAAGAATAGTGGAACCAGAAAGAGTCATAAGTTTTCGGGTGCCATGGCAAGATGATCAAGGTCAAGTGCAGGTGAATAGAGGTTATCGGGTACAGTTTAATTCGGCTATTGGACCATATAAAGGGGGATTAAGATTCCATCCTAGTGTCAATCAAAGTATTATGAAATTTCTCGCTTTCGAACAAATATTCAAAAACTCATTGACAGGATTACCAATTGGAGGTGGCAAAGGGGGTTCAGACTTTGATCCTCGTGGACGTAGCGAAAGGGAAATAATGACCTTTTGCCAGAGTTTTATGAATGAGCTTTATCGTCATATAGGCGCAAACAGTGATGTTCCTGCTGGTGATATTGGAGTTGGAGCTAGAGAAATAGGATATCTTTATGGGCAATACAAGAAACTGACTGGACAATATGAAGGAGTGTTGACTGGAAAAAAACTATCGTTTGGTGGTTCATTAGCTAGAACAGAAGCAACTGGCTATGGCTTGTTATACATAACTAATGAAATGATTCAAAAAGCAGGGAAAGAGTTAAAAGGGAAAACAATTGTTGTTTCTGGTAGTGGAAATGTTGCTATTTATGCAATTGAAAAAGCCCAACAATTAGGTGGAAAAGTTGTAACCTGCAGTGATTCTTCAGGGTTTATCTATGATGAAAATGGAATTGACTTAGATACTT
Source organism: uncultured Erysipelotrichaceae bacterium (assembly GCA_902795525.1). Classification (GTDB taxonomy): domain Bacteria; phylum Bacillota_I; class Bacilli_A; order Erysipelotrichales; family Erysipelotrichaceae; genus RUG521. The sequence goes on from CADBLN010000087.1 coordinate 5,053, forward strand.
TGAAAAGAATAAAACTTGTTGATAGAGAAAGAGTTTCCGAATATGTTAAGAGTAACTCTAATGCAAAGTTTTATGCTAATGAAAAGCCTTGGAAAGTTAAGTGTGATATAGCCTTGCCTTGTGCCACTCAGAATGAAATAGATGAAAATGACGCCAAAGCCTTAATAAGCAATGGTTGTTGGTGTATTGCAGAAGGGGCTAACATGCCATCAACTCTTGAAGCTATTAAGATATATCAGGATGCAGCAATTCTATTTATGCCAGCCAAAGCCGCAAATGCTGGCGGTGTTGCGGTCAGTGCTTTAGAAATGTCTCAGAATTCTGAAAGGTTGGCGTGGAGTTTTGAAGAAGTTGATAGACAACTTAAACAAATTATGCTTGAAATCTACAATAAAGTAACTGTAGCTGCTGATAGATATGGACATCACAACAATTTTGTTATTGGGGCTAACATTGCTGGGTTTGAAAAAGTGGCTGATGCCATGGAATCACAAGGTATAGTATGATAAAGATTGCTTTCTTTGATATTGACGGGACTATATATTCACATAAGTCTCATAGTATTCCAAAATCCACTAAAATAGCTATTAATTTGCTGAAAGAAAAGGGCATTTTGGTTTTTACCGCAACTGGAAGAGGCTACTGCGAATTAGCGGAATTGGGAATTCATGAATTAGGCTTTGATGGTCACGTATTGTTAAGTGGTCAATTATGCATAGACCAAAACCAGAATGTTATATATGAAAATCCTCTTCATCCAGATGATTTGCTTATTCTGAAAGAATTGTTTGATGCCAAAGAGTATGGAATTATGGTCACCGAAAAAGACCGTATGTATATCAATGTTGTTAATGACGATATCATTAATATGCAAAAGCAAATAAGTAGCGCTATTCCTGAAGTTGGAGAATATCATGGCGCTAATGTATATCAAATCAGCATTGCTGGAGACAGGGAAAAACTAATAGATTTTGACAGGCATTTTAATCATGCAGAATTAACATATTGGACCAAAGATTTTATCGACCTCATTAGAAAGGGCGGAGGTAAAGCCAACGGCATCAAGCATGTCTTGAACCACTACAATTTCAATGAATCTGAAATGTTGGCAATTGGTGATGCAAACAATGATCTTGGCATGTTGAAGATGGCTCAAATATCAATATGCATGGGTAATGGTGAGCAAGAGGCTAAGACTATTGCGGATTATGTTACTAGTGATATTGACGATAACGGCTTTTACAACTCATTAGTAAACTTTTCTATTATATAGATATTGAATATTGGTTTTTGTTGTGCTACAATGTCTTACGTTGCAGCTTCCTAGGAAGCTTCAACCGCTCTTCATAAGGTTAAAAGTACGCATGTCACCTTATTAGGCGAGTCTAAGTAGAAATAGGAGGTAAATTATGTACGCTATTATTGAAACAGGCGGTAAACAACTAAGAGTTGAAGAAGGTCAAGAAATCTATGTTGAAAA
>CADBLN010000088.1 GCA_902795525.1 uncultured Erysipelotrichaceae bacterium
AAACCTTCAAATGAATCAATTATCTTATCAAGTAAATCACCCATCCCAATGCCATGGATACCACTAATCGCGATAGGATCACCTAAACCTAATTTATAGAATTCATAAATATTTGCTTGTTGGGTAACATCATCAGTTTTATTAACTGCAAGAATAACTTTTTTATTTACTTTTTGCAGCATTCGAGCAATGAAGATATCATCATTAGTTATTCCTTCTCTACCATTAACCAACATTAAAATAGTATCTGCTTCCTCAATGGCAATATCAACTTGCGCCTTTATTTCAATTTGAAAAGGTTGATCTTCAATTTGAATGCCACCTGTGTCGATAACATTAAACTGTTTGGTCAACCATTCACATTTACCATAAATTCTGTCTCTGGTAACTCCAGGGGTGTCATTGACAATTGAAACTCTATCTCCAATCATTCTATTAAACACCGTCGATTTACCAACATTAGGACGACCAACTATAGCCAGTGTGCCCAATAACATAGAATCACTCCTTTGGTAATACTTCTGAAACAATAACCATTATTTTGTCAACAACTTGATTGATAGTTAAGTTAGATGTATCAATTTCGATAGCGTCATCCGCTTTTTTTAATGGGGAATGCTTACGATGAGTATCTTGGTAATCTCTCTCAATAATCTCTTGAGAAAGTTCTCTCAAATTGCTCTTAAGCCCCTTTTCTTTATTCTCTAAATAACGACGTTTAGCCCTAGTATCAACATCAGCAGTCATAAATATCTTTACTTCTGCATCTGGTAAAACAACTGTACCGATATCTCTGCCATCCATAACATAGCCTTTATTGGAGGCTATTGCCTGTTGAAGTTCAACAAGATGCTCTCTAACTTCCTTCTTGGTTGAAACATCACTTGCCAACATGGAAATTTCATCAGTTCTTATTTCTTTTGAAACGTCTTTACCATCTAATAAGACAGCGCCTTCGCTGGAAAAATCAATTTTAATGTTTTCTAATAATTCTTCCAACTCAGCCTTATCATTATAATCAATACCGCTTTGTTTAGCTTTTAATGCTACACAACGATACATAGCACCTGTATCTAGGTGCTTGTATCCAAGTTCGTTGCACAACAATTTAGCTATTGTACTTTTCCCCGATGCACTCGGACCGTCAATGGCAATGTTTATCATCTTAAATCAATCCTCTCTCTTGTGCAAAGAAGAATACTATAACAATTAAGATAACAAATAAAGCAATTATTAATAAGGTTAAAATAACATTTAAAATCCTATTGGTCCTGCTAACGTTATTTGTTACTTCATTCAATTCGTTTTCGTGTTCTGAAATTTGCAGTTTTAGCTGTTGAGTTTGTTCAAACATGGCTTGTCTTGCTTCACGCTCATCCTCTAATTGTTGAGTTAACTCACTAACAACTTGTTGGTTTTCAGCTGTCTCTTGAATTTGTGGTTGTGGAACAACAACATCTTCAACGCTAGCAACCTCAACAGGATCAACTGTAGGGACAACTACTTCATCTTCATCTTCAAGTAAGAATTCATTACCAGTAGTGTCATTTTTTTCAGCTTCAATTTCTAATTGTTCTGTAGTTGCAATTTCAACTTCTGGAATTGTTACTTCTGTTTCATTTGGAGTAACAGCTGCTTGTACAACTTCTAACTCTTCAGTGTCACCGCCAAACAAGCCGCTGAAGAAACCTTTTTTCTTTTCTTCCGCTTCTTCACTAGCACCAAACTCTTCGTCTTTTTGTAGTTCACTAATAATATTCACTTGAGTGTTTTCGTCATTACGAATACCTTGTTCGATATTGTAACTTTTAACATCGTTTATAATACGATCAATATCATCTTCAAAGACTAGATCATTTTCAGTATTCTCTATAGTTGGTTCAACATTAGCGTCATCTAAATAATTAATGACTTCATCATGCTTTTCAACATTTGGTAAATCAGAAAGAACGTTATCAACATTACCAAATGGAGAAACAATTGTATTTAGATTAATTTCAGGAGTTGTATTTTCAACTTCTGGTGTTTCTAATTGTTCAACTACAGGAGTTACAACATCTAAATCTTCAACTACTGGTTCGATAACTGGAACATCAACACTGACTTCATTTAATTCTGGTTCACTGATTTCAACACTTGGTGCTTCAAAACTGAATTCATCCATTACTGGAATATCAGTGCTTACTATTTCAGGTTCTTCAAAATGCACTTCTGGAACATCATAGGAGACCTCATCAACAATGTTTTCGCTTAAATCTACTTCAGGCAAATCAATATTGATATCCTCTTCAACAACAGGTTCATCAATATGAATTTCTGGTGTTTCGTAGTTAATAGGTTCAAATTTATAATCTTCAGATTGTAAATCTTCTCCAATTGTTGGTAAAACGCTTGTCAGATCTGCAACATCGTCATGATACATTTGATTTTCAGACTCATATGTTACAACAATTGGTTCTTCAACCTCATCATTGCTGGCTTGTTCTTCAACAGCGTTATTTTCTACTTCAGCTTTGTATAATCCTGGATTAGTATATCCAGCGTTCACAATGCCTTCTGTAGGGCCAAACACTGAAGAAACTTTAGGTAACTCATTATGAACTGGCTCTTCAATAACATCTTTTTTAATTTCATCGACATGTAAATCAGTTGTCATCTCTTCATTAGGCTGATAATCATCTGATTTTACATCATCAACTTCTGGACCAGTAGTTTCAAAGCTGAATTCATCATTATGAGTTTCTGGAGTAACCTCTTCAACAACATCAAACTCATTATCTGTTGGTTCAATATAACCTTCAACAACAGGTTCTTGTGGCAATTCAGGTTCAATAGTAATAAAGCTGTCTTTTAAATCTTTGTTATTTTCTTGAACATGTTTCCAAATCTCATCAAAGTCAACAGTATCACTTGTTGATACATCTGGTTCTTTAATTGTTGGAACTTGAATTGTTGGTTCTTCATCTTCAGCCAAAGTTGGTTGTGCTGACGCCATCATCCAAGGCATATCAACATGACCATCGGTATTTGAAACTTCATTTTCTGAAACATTCAATTCCTGTAACTTAGCTGTAATTTCAAGCATATCAGGATGATCAATATCATCTGAATCAGGAACTGCAAAGTCAGTAGTAACTGTTTCAGGTTCTTGATAAGGTTCACTTTCAACAACAATTTCTTCAACTGGTGCTTCAAAACTAAATTCATTATCTGAAAAATCTTGAGTTGTCTCTGGCTCTTCATAATGAACTTCAGCAACAACTTCATCTGTTTCTGCTTGATTTTCTAAAATATCGTCAATAGTAATCTGGTTTTCATCAACATCATCATAAACTGATTCTTCATAAGATGATTCTGCTAACTCAGGGTTTTCTGAACTAACAAAGCTAAATTCTTCTTCAACAACTGGGATTGTAATTTCTTCCTCAAATAATGGAGTTTCGATCTCAACTTCAGTGTTTGTTGGTTCTTCAAAATTAAATTCTACAGTTGGAGCTGTAGTTTCTTCATAGTTTATGGAATTTGGTTGGAATTCATCCAAATTAACATCATTAATGACAATTGGCTCTATTTCAACTTTAGGTGTTTCAACGTTCAAACCTTCTAAATCAACTGCGACATCTTCAACAACAGTTTCATCTAATGGTTGAATTGCTTCTTCTGTGGCAACATCATAGTTTGTTGGGAAAGTTGTTTCTTGCTTAATCTTGTCATTAGCCTCTTGAACACTAGCATCATCATAGCCAAACTCATGAATGCTATTGTTAACTTCCTCAATTTCTCTAATATTTGTTTGAATTGTATCTTCTAAAGTCTTTTCAAAAGGTTGATCAAAGAACTCTCTAACGCTTTTTTCAATTGTTGCTACCGTTTCATCAATATTTGGTAGTTCGACATTAGCAAAAGGTTCATCTAAAGATTTCAAGAACTCTTCTTGTTCCTTTAACATACGATCGTACTCGGATGAAATTTTATCACTTTCATTAACAACAAAGTCTTTTGCTGTTTCTTTTACATCTTCAACAAACTCTCCTACTCTTTCGCTAACTTCTCCAACTTCATTAGCTACTTCATCACGAAGTTCCTTATATCTTTCTGTTCTTGATCTACTATCCATAATTACTTATCCTCCTGTAGAAATTGCCTGGTTAGGCACGACCAGAATACTTTCCATCTGCAGTGGAAACAAGTACCATTTCATCTTGTTCAATGAAAAGAGGCACTTTAATAGTCAAGCCTGTTTCAAGAGTAGCGTTCTTTTGAGCGCTTGTTGCGGTATCACCTTTTACAGCAGGTTCACTTTCAACAACTCTTAAAGCGACTTTATCTGGTAATGAAATACCCAATATTTCATTTTCATAACTTGTAATATTAACATTATCGTTTGGTTTTAAAAAGTTTAATTCCCATTCAAGTCTGGTCTTTGGAATTTCAATTTGTTCATAGGTTGCGTTGTCCATGAAAACAAGATCATCTCCTGAATCATAAAGATAATTCATTTCTTTCTTTTCAATCATGGCTTGTTCTACTTTATCGCCACCAGTAAATACTACATCTTTAATAGTACCAGTTCTCAAATCCTTTGCATGAGCCTTAACAACCATTTGGCGCATTGCTGTTTTATTCAAAGAAATGTTTAAAACAACATAAATGCTTCCTTCATGTTTAAAAGTTGTTCCTGGTTTCAAATCGTTGACAATAATCATAAGAAGTCTCCTTAATTTTGCATGATAAAAATATCAATAAAATACTAAAAGTATTATAACAAATATTATAAAGTAAATAAACAACAAAATGTAAGGGCTTAACGATAGTCACAAATCATTTCATCAATTGGATCCCACCATATTTTGCGATCTCTTTCAAATCTGTCTGAATAAATCTTTATTTCACACACATAACCACTATACCTTATTTCAATGAAACAATTTCCATATTTCAAGTTTTCATCTTTTGTTTCATTCAAGTAAAAATCCTGTTTAATTCTATTGATAAGCAACACTTCAACAAGATTCATTTCGCGGAACTCTTGAAGTTCTATTTGATACTTATGATACCTAACCACCGATTGTTTGATGGAAGCACTAACCATTAGAACAGTTGATAGCAACAAACACAAATAAATACTAATAAATCCTTTATTCATAGTAAAAAGCAATTGGCCACTTAAATAATTGGTCAACCCTTTCATATTCTACATACACAATATTATCCTCAAGATAAAAAGAAACCTCACCAACATCATGGATAAAGTCCAAAGAACCTGGTTGAGATAATAGTTTGTTGTTGACAATATGAATAATACATTCATTATCAACGGTTTGATAATAAATGGCTTCATTTGTAACTGCTGTGATTGTGTTTTTAGCAAGTTGCAACTGGAGCTGGTATATCCCTGTTTCATCTTGATAAAAGTTTTGACTTTTTTGATTGGCATTAGCTATTAACCGATACACAGGTCTGATTGCAGAAGATAATATTGCTAATAAAGTCAAAGCGAGCATAACTTCGATTAAGGTAAAACCGCTGGGATGTCCTCCTCGGTAATAATTTCGGGAATTAATTTTTTCCATAATGATTCATCCTTTGGTTCAAATATTTCTTTAACATCTTCATTGAGCCACATTTCCTCCATTTCATAACAATGACTATCAAAAACCAAGTGTTTTTTAGTTAACAATAAATTGCTTCCAATAGTAACAATTAAACTCAAAATAAACATAGATAACATACAATCAATAAGTACTATTCCTTTAAGGCTTTTCATATATTCTCCCTGTTCCTAAACTGACGATAATATCATATTTATCTAAATGTATGGTTTCGGCATGTAAAACAGATGCCAAGCGGGTAAAAGTTATGCTAAGGCTAAATTCTTCGTTTTCGTAATTATGGTAATTATTTGCTTTAATTGCTTCAATCTGTTCGAAAGAAATCTCTTCTATCAACTGATCTGACTTAGTGTAAATTGACATCTTTCTTTGAATTGGTACGGACAGTAAGCAAAACATACTTAAAATCAAAATAACAATTAAGCTCTCAATTAAAGTGAAACCTTTAAAACCCTGCTGTACCATCAATGACCTCTATGTTAGTGCCATCAGGACAAACGCACTGTGATTCTTTTAAGTATCCCTCGTCAATCAAATCATCAATACTGCTGGGTGTATCACCTTGTTCAAGCTCATATAAAAGAATTTGAGCATTAACAACTTCCACTAAAGCGTCACATCCAACTTTATTAATTATTTCCTTTTTTTGCGAAATATTCGGAATTGTAATCAAAACAACCAAAGAAATAACCGTTAATACCAGAATCATTTCCAATACTGTAAATCCTTTTTTCATATATAGCTTATAACCTTTCTAATAGTTCTAATGGTAAGAGTATTACTTGATATGCCTGTAAAATAGTTAAGGCAACAAAACTATAACAAAACACCTGTATCGCTAAACTTACTTTTCTCAACAGTTCCATAATTAGTAATTGAGTATAAGAAATGTAATCATCCAATGATCTAATAAAGTCATCGTCTCTTAAACCATAAATACAAAGTGAATGAAAATTATCGTCAAAGAAAGACAAATCTAAGCTTTTTTCAAATTGTTCACCACTTAGTAAAGTTTCATCAAAGTGGTGGGCCAACAAACTAATTAGCGAATTTTTCTTTCTAAAACGGAGTATTTTAAGTGCATCAATAAAGGATATTCCTTGTTCTAACATGCATTTAAGTTTTTGTGAAAAGCTTAAACTTACCAGTACTTTGATTGGTTGATCTTTATTTCGTAAATGCAGATAATTCCAAACATATACTTCCTTTTTAGCAACAAAAACATAGGTACCAAATCCAATAATTATCAAAAAGGCAACCAATAATGTATTCCTAAACACTCTCAATAGACCGAAATTCCGGAGTAAACTTTGTGCTTTTTGGTTATTAGAGTCAATATTTATGATCATTCCCGGTAAAACAAATTTACTGAAGATTGATAACAAAACAAACGATGATAGCAAAAGTACTAATTGATATCTTATTCTTGTCGTAAGTTGATTTTTAAATTCATTTTTAATATCCTTTTGAGCTTTAACCAATAAGATGCTTTTTTCTAAAGGAAGGTAATCTACATAAAAAGCAAGATCTGTTGAGAATTCATCAAAGCTTAATACCTTATTGAGTTGTTCACCTGCACTCAATGATTCGTAGATTGTTTTTATTCTTAGATTTTTAGGATAATTATTCAATAAAATCTCAAAAGCGTCTTTAACACTTGAATGGTGCTCCAATATCTTAGCCAACAACAGCCATTGAAATTGACTGATTGCTTTATTACTAGATGACAGGTTCAATTTCATGTTTTTTAATAGCCAGTTGAACCTTTTGGTCCATTTTTACATACTTTTCATCAGGATTAGAAAAATACTCACCTATAGCCTGTTGGTCAAGAATATCGTAAATACATGTGTAACGATCTTGTTGGTAAACCTTTAACAACCTTTGATTAGAAATACCTACTAAGCAAGCTTTGAGTTCCCCTTTACTTACGCCTAGTTCAAGGAGTCTATGAATGGCTGAAATAGTTGACGATGCATGAAGACTGCTGACAACCAAACATCCCGTTAGAGCTGCTCTAATACACATTTTTGCAGCTATTTCATCTCTTATTTCCCCAATCATGATAATATCAGGATTATGTCTGAGGATTTGTTTGATTCCTTCGTTGTAACCAAACCCAATTTGCTCGTTAATTTCAAGCTGAATCATGTTATCGTGTTGTATTTCAATTGGGTCTTCCAAGGAATAGATGGTTTTCCCTTTAATCATGTTAAGTAATGAATATATCGTCGTGGTT
>CADBLN010000089.1 GCA_902795525.1 uncultured Erysipelotrichaceae bacterium
ATGGTTTTAAAATCAGATTAGGTCACTATGACATTGAAATGATTGAGAAGGTTTATACAGATTATACTGCTGAACAAAGGATGTTACTATCAACTAGAGGTGGCAGTAGGATGATGAGTGGTGAAGAAGCAATCAAACCAATCTTTGATGATTACAAGGCACTTGAACCAGGTGAGCAACAAGATAATGCAGTTTGGAAAGCTAGATTAAAGAGAGAATACTGGCAAATACAGGAAGTAATAAAGCAAAAGAAAGAAGTGTATTACTTTGGACCAATGTATAAAGAATTAATAATGGAAATTCTAAGACTTCATCCAGACTTAAAGAAACAAATAGAATTTGTGTGTGTGAGGATGGAGACAGAGTTTCAACTGCGGATGTTGATGCGTTATTAGTTAATGTAGATAAGAATTGATATTCACAATTATTATGATATAATATTAACGTAAATAAGAGAAAAAAACGTTACGAATATATCAAAAAAGGTGAAGGTTATGACATACATTGAAGTTGTTAAGAAGTACATTGAACAGCAAAACATTGGTGATCCTATTTATGTAGATGATATAGCTTTAATTGTGGCAAAGCATTTTAACTTAGATAAAAAGAAAGCACTAGCAGCCACAAGTGTAGCGATTAAAAGAATCATGGATGGTAATAAGATAAATAATCTTAGATTCTATCAGAAAGGGATTTATTATTTGTGTAATACAACTGCTTTTGGAGAAACAGGTATCAACAAGAATAAACTTATTGAAGATAGGTATATTGCCAATGATAATGGATATGAAACAGGATTAGGCTTCTTAAATAAATTAGGCTTAACAACTCAAATACCTAATCAAATTGTCATTTCTACAAATAAAGCTAAAGAATGTCAAAGAGATAATACAAAACTTGGTATTAAGGTTGTACCACCTAAAACTCAAATCACAAATGAGAATAAGAAGTATCTACAAGTGCTGGATGTATTTGAATTTATCGAAAAAGCACCAGTAGATGCCGAAAAACCTTATCAGTTAGTTAATGATTACATTGATAGAAATAAGTTGGATTATAGAAAACTTTTGTCTTTAGCTAATCAATATTATCCTAAAAGGATTCTTTTACAATTAGCTAAAACAGCAGAAGCAGGAGGCATTTAAGATGAAACTACATTTAGATAAAGATGCATTTGGTGTTCTAATAAATAATGTTCATAGCAGAACTGGATTTAGAACTGATGTTTTGGAGAAGGATTACTATGTCATGTTGATTTTAGAAGAGTTAGCTAAGAAACAGCAAGAAGGACTTCCTGCTTATTTTAAAGGTGGCACAGCTCTTTATAAATCGTTAAAAACAACCAATAGATTTTCAGAAGATATTGATTTATCTGTGGATACAAGAAACTGCTCAAGAACACAAAACGATAAAAGACTTGAACAAGCAACAAAGAGATACACAACATTAGAGAGAATTACTGAAAAAGGTAGAACAAATAGATCCGAAGTCATAGCTGTCTATGGATATAGTCCTATTACAGTTATTGACGCTAATGATGAATTACAAAGATTCGGAAAGGTTAAAGTTGAAGCGACATCGTTTACGATAAGTGAACCAGTTGATGATTTATTAGTAACTGCGATGTTATATGATTATGCAAATGATGATGAAAAAAGAGTATTAGAAGATAAGTACGATGTAAAACCATTTAGTATAAAAACCATGACATTACAACGTATATTTGTGGATAAGCTATTTGCTGCTGAGGCATATGTGGGAAGATCATTAGATCCGCATAAAGCATTTGAAGCAGCTAAACATATTTATGATCTTTCTATTTTAAGTACACATCCAACAATCGTTGAGCTAATTAAAAACGAAGAACAACTTGAATACTTGTTAAGAATCAGACTTCAAGAAGAATTGGAAAGATTGGATGGTATTCCTAATAAACATCCTAAAGATTTCTCTTTCTTCAATGACATTGAAAGTGATGAAAGCATAAAAACAGCATATACAACAATGCAAAAACAATACATATTCAAAAAAGAAGACTATATTGAGTATGATAAAGCAATTACGACAGTAAAAAGGCTTGAGAAAGAACTGAGAAGGAATAAGGTGTGGCTAAAAATATAATATGATGAGATGGAATTAAGAAAAAGAAGGACTATAGAAAATAAAAAGAGAGTGAGAATTCAAAGATGAAGAAAGAACCTATAAAGCATCATTATATTCCACAATTCATTTTAAGAAACTTTTGTTTTGATAATAAAAACCATCTCTATTTTCAGGACAAAAATACTGGACATGTTTCGGTAAGAGAAACGAGAGATGTTTTTATGAGTAGAAATCTATATAGAGATGAAATAAATAGTCCTGATGATCCTACAAAACTAGAACTCGACTTCTCCAAATATGAAGGAGAAATATCTAAATTGATCAAAAACAAGTTTATTAGTCAAAACAGTATTTCTCTTACAAAAGAAGAAAATGATAGTTTATTGCTGTTTCTTGCTATTATGGGTATTAGATCTGAGAGAGTTCAGAAAATGACATTTGGTAATGAAACCTCTAAAGTAAATACTGAGTTTTACTCAATGTATCAGGAAGATGGAAATCTTACAGATTTTTGGAAAAGAAATCTAGGAATACTAGTTAATTGCCGATCATTAAAAGAAGTTTTAGATAATGATAATATTGATGATCCTATTAAACTATTTATGCAGAGGGATACAATTGGTTTATCAGGTAAATATCTTATTGTTGTTGAAAAACGAGGACCAAAAGATTTCATATTAGGAGATACATATCCAATCATTTTTAGTGAGTTCAATGATTTATTGGGGGCTGAATTAGACATGTATTCTATATTCCCAATTTCTCCAACTAGGGCAATCATTTTAGCAAGCAATGGTGTAGATGGGGCACCAGAAACAGTAAGAATTTTAAGTAATGAAGTTCTTAAAAAACCATCATTAAGTTCTGATGGTCGTCATATAGTGATTAAATTGAAGAGAGTATATCAAGGAGTAGTGGAATATATTAACTCAAGTATTATTGAGAATTCAAACATTGGGTGGATATTCCAAGATAAAGAAAAAATATAATTCCAAGGCAGATATAAATCTGCTTTTTTTCTTATAAATCCAATTGAAACTCCTTTTGCCATTGAAAATCTATGCGAGGAATACAATAAAACGACAGGAGAATATGGTATTGATCCATTGTTGGTTATTCCTGTGTTCATTCATGATTTTCTCTGTATTCATCCCTTCAATGATGGTAACGGAAGAATGTCAAGGCTATTAACAACGCTGTTGCTTTATAAATCCGGCTATGTAGTAGGAAGATATGTTTCGTTGGAAAAAAAGATCCAGTTAACAAAACCGGAATACTACAATGCGCTGTCAGTAAGTTCCCAAGGGTGGCACGAAGACAAAAATGATGATACGCAATTTATCATTTATTTGTTAGGAACCATATTGGCAGCGTACCGTGATTTTGAACAGCGTGTTAATCTTGTTTCAAACAAGATGAGTGCAAAAGAAATGGTGATAAGAGCAGTCACCAACCAGATTGGCAAATTTACAAAGACGGACATAATGGAACTGTGTCCGGAAATCGGGTCGAGTTCAGTAGAAGCTTCTCTTAAACAATTGTGTGAAGAAAAGATCATTGAAAAACGCGGTGGAGGTCGTTCGACATATTATGTAAGATCATGATAATCTCATAAAACTGCGTTATAATTGGGAGAATAACAATTGTTCTGGGAGTTTAATGAGAAAAAGCAATGTATAATAAACACTATTTTTATGTGATGGTTTGTTAGACCTATATGAAAGATAGAGGCTATAGTATATCGGAGAATTGGTTGTTATGACGCAAAGGAAACAATTTTACCATGGAAGTATTGTTAAAGATTTAAACGTTGTTCTTGCAAATGCAAAATCTCATGTTGATAGGAGTAATGTCGCCTATTTTACAACAGATCGTGTTTATGCATTGATTTGTTGCAGAAGCAGAGAAGAAAATTCGTTACCATGGGACTCAGGGATGGCATCCAACACTACTATGAACGATTTCCTGATCAATTAAAAATCATGTATGATGGCAAGGAAGGGTTCATATATTGTCCAAAATTCGATGTTCAACTAATAAACACGGTTGGATATACATGGGAGAGTAGTAATTGAGCTGAACCCCTCTATTAGGTTGTCCTAATTTTGGGGTTCATCTCAGTCGATAGGCCTCTTTTTTGTTGTGTTTTTGAATAAAAATGTGTAAGATAATAAGTAAGATAATAAGCAAGATGAGGATAATAAATGGATAAGTACATACCACCATACACAATAACAGAAAGAATTCTTAAACTGGTTTCCGAAATCTCGGAAAAGATTGGAAAGATAACCGGACGCAGTGAAAAAGTATCTGAAGTTCATCTCAGACGAAACAACAGAATTCGCTCCATTCATTCATCGTTGAAGATAGAAGCAAATTCATTATCTCTTTCTGAAGTCAGAGATGTTTTGAACGGTCATATTGTTTTAGGAGACCGAAAGGAAATACAGGAAGTAAAAAATGCTTATGCTGCGTATGAATTGATTCCTGAGATTGATCCATTCAGCATAGAGGATCTGAAGAAACTGCATGGAATCATGACATATGGGACTGTTGATGAGTCAGGAGAATTCAGAAGAGGAAATGAAGGGGTTTTCTCTGGCGACAGATGTATTTTTATTGCGCCACCTCCTGAACTTGTGCCAGGACTTATACAGAATCTGTTTGGCTGGATGAATAGTAATAGTGACATAATTCACCCGCTGATAATGAGTGCAGTATTTCATTATGAATTTGTCTTCATTCATCCGTTTTCAGATGGCAATGGCAGAATGGCCAGACTGTGGCATACGGCAATATTGAGCAGATGGAAAAATGAGTTTGAATACATTCCTTTGGAAAGTCAGATTGAGAAATATCAGCAGGAGTATTATGATTCCATTGAAAAATGCCATGTTAATGGTAACTCAACTGTATTCATAGAATTCATGCTGGATATGATTAATCA
>CADBLN010000090.1 GCA_902795525.1 uncultured Erysipelotrichaceae bacterium
AATAAGCATTCACTTGATAAATGGTTGGCCAACAGAAACGATTGAAATGCAGCTGCAAACCGCAAATGAAGTTGGAAAACTGCCAATTGATGCAATTAAGATTCACATGCTGCATATCCTTGAAAATACTAAACTCGCTGAGAACTTCAAAAAAGAGAGATTTCATCTTCTTTCCAAACAAGAATATACCCAATTAGTGGCACAACAGCTAACTTTGATTAATCCAAATCTTGTTATTGAGAGGATTACTGGCGATGGCTTATTAGATAATCTGATCGAACCACGCTGGACTATCAAGAAAGTCAGCGTCATCAATGATATCGATAAGATATTAGCAGAGAATGATTGGTGGCAAGGAAAGTATTATGAATAAAGGACGTTAGTCAACGCCCTTTTCTATCCTACTGCCCCTTCCATATCAATTTTTAGAAGTTGTTGCAGTTCAACTGCATATTCAACTGGAAGCTCTTTTGTGAATGGTTCTAAAAAGCCCATGATTATCATTTGAGTTGCTTGAGATTCTGTTAAACCTCTACTCATCAAATAGAATAATTCTTCATCTGAAATCTTAGATACTGTCGCCTCATGTTCCAAAGTACAATTATTATTTTGAACAACATTAGCAGGAATAGTATCACTATTTGATAATTCGTCTAAAATTAATGTATCACATTCGATTTTAGTCTTTGCTTTTTCAGCGGCTGGACCAATATATACCCAGTCACGGTAATTCGCAAAGCCACCATTTCTAGCAATTGATTTTGAAATTATTGAGCTAGATGTGTTAGGAGCTAAATGGAACATCTTAGCACCAGTATCTTGAATCTGATTCTTATTTGCTACAGCAATTGTTATGGTCATTCCTTTAGCACCTTCTTCAGCTAAGATGCACCCAGGATATTTCATAGTAATATGACTACCGATATTACCATCTACCCATTCCATTAAGCCGTTTTTCATTACCTTACTACGTTTAGTTGTTAAGTTTAATACATTTGTTGACCAGTTTTGAACAGTGCTATATCTGCACTTCGCATCATCATTGACAAAGATCTCAACAACTGCTGCGTGTAAAGAATCCTTTTTATATATAGGAGCCGTACAGCCTTCTACATAGTGCAAATTAGCACCTTTATCAACTATTATCAAAGTCCTTTCAAATTGGCCCATTTGTTCACTGTTGATTCTAAAATATGATTGTAAAGGTTTATCCAAAGTTACTCCTGCAGGTACATATATGAACGAACCTCCAGAAAAAACTGCACTGTTTAAAGCCGCAAACTTATTATCATTGTATGGAACTAGCTTACCCAGGTATTCTTTAACTAAGTCAGGGTATAACTTAATCGCACTGTCTGTATCTAAAAAGATGACACCTTTCTCTTCTACTTCCTTCAACATGTTATGATAAACTGCTTCTGATTCATATTGAGTTGTTACTCCTGACAGGAATTTTTGTTCACTTTCAGGAATGCCTAAGCGCTCAAAGGTATTTTTAATTGTTTCAGGAACATCGTTCCAATCATTAGCTTTGTTGTTTGACGATTTAATGTAATAGATGTAATCATCAAAATTCAAGTCACTTAAGTCTGGTCCCCAGCTTTGCATTTCCATTTGTTCAAAAGCTTCAAAAGCTTTCAAACGGTACTCTAAAACCCAATCTGGTTCACCTTTTATTTTTGAGATTTGAGTCACAACATCTCTATTTATCCCTTTTCCTGTAGTAAATAAAGTAGTGCCCTCATCTTTAAAACCATATTCATATTCATCCTGAGACTGGAAAATCTTTTCGTTATTCTTTGCTGTCATGATCTTCCTCGCTTTCATTAATTAGTTGCTCAATTCCGTGCCAACCAATAGTTGCACATTTAATACGATTAGCCTGCTTAGAAACACCTTGCAATGAAATGGCCTCATTAAGCATTTCTTCATCATATTCCCTGCCATCTATCATGGCATAGTAGTTAGAAATGATTTCTTTGGCTTCTTCAAGAGTCTTTCCAATCAGCAATTCTGTCATCATCGAAGTTGAAGCAGTTGAAATGGTACAAGCTACCCCTTCAAAGTTAATATCTTGAATAATATTATCTTTGATCAGTGCTTGAACATGAATATCATCAATACACGATTCGCTAGCCATGTGTGCTTGGTGATAACTCTCATCTTCTACTAAGTGATGATGTCTAGGATACTCATAGTGGTCTAAGATGATTTCTCTTAAAACCATTGGATCTTTTAACAATTCATTTACCATCATTAAACCTCCTAAAAGAATGTACCTATACAATTCTCGATTGTACAAGTTTTTAAAGCTTCTATTAAGGCGTCAACATCAGCCTTTGTGTTATACAAATACAAGGATGCCCTAATGGTATCAGAGACTTTTAAGAAATTAACTAAGATTTTAGCACAGTGATTTCCACTTCTAACGGCAACTCCTTGAGAATTTAAATATCCAGCTGCATCCTGGGAGAAAATATCCTTAACATTAAAGGCGACAATCCCACTATCGCCATTAGGATTATAAACAATCACATTATCTAACTTTGACAATTCTTTAGTCATATACGCATGTAATTCTTTTTCATATTCCGCAATATTAGCCATACCAATATTCATTAAATATTGAGCTGCAGCATCTAAGCCCATTACCCCTTCAATGTTAGGAGTTCCGGCCTCAAACTTGAATGGTGCTTCCTTAAGTAAAACATTACCACAAACATCAAAACGAGAATTAGCTCCACCACCCAACATCATTGGTTCCATCTCTTGAAGTATTTGATACTTTCCATATAACACACCAACACCAGAAGGTCCTATCATTTTATGGCCAGAAAAAGCCAATAAATCACAATCCCACTCCTTAACATCAGTTGGCATATGTGGAACACTTTGAGCTCCATCCACAACAACAATTGCTCCATACTTATGTGCAATTTCGCAAATCTGCTTAACAGGAGCTATATATCCTAAAACATTTGTGACACTTGCAACTGCCACGATTCTTACTCTTTCATCCATCGCAGCTTCAAAGTTTTCAATACTTATCCTTCCTTCTTGAGTTAAAGGAATGTATTCAACTTTTGCGCCAGTTTTTTCAGCCACCCTAAACCATGGCAAGACATTAGAAGCGTGTTCTGCCTCAGTTATTAAGATTACATCATCTTTTTTCAGTTTGCATAAACCACAGCTATATGCTGCCATGTTCAAAGAAGCGCTTGCTCCAGAGGTAAACACAACTTCCTTTGGCTCACAATTAATGAACTTAGCAATTGTTTCTCTGCAATGATCATATGCAACATCAGCTTTATAAGCAATTTCATAGTCACCTCTGTGAATATTTGAGGTTATGTCATTGTAAAAATGGTTAACTGTTTCAATAACCTGTTTTGGTTTAAACGTCGTTGCACCATTATCTAAATAAACCAGCGGTTTATCGTTCATGGTTTTTCCATTCAACATTGGAAAATCTTTTTTTATTGTTTCTACATCGAGCATCCTTCAGCCACCTTTGTTTCAATTTCTAAAGTTAAAGCTTCAACAATTTTTTCGTCGTCTATAATCCTTGTGATTGGTAACAAATAGCCAGTAATCAACAGTTGCAAAGCCTCTTGATGAGAAATGCCTCTTGTTTCCAGATAGTAAAGCTGTTCATCATCAGGCTGGCCAAGTGATGCCGCATGTGATGCCTGAACATCATTGTCATATATATACAGCACTGGCAAAATCTTACCAATAGAAGTCTTATCATATGTTAATAATCTGCTTGATTGATGGGTAGCAGCCCCATGTGAGCCTTTCTCAATAGTACTACGGACAACCATGTCACATATTCCATTTGCTAAAACTACACCATAATTGTTCACATGTGCCTTTGAATTACCGGCATAATGAAAAGTGTCTTGATAAAAATTCTTTTGAGTTGTAGTTAAACTTGCAGTATTTACCTGAAGATTAGCCCCCTGTTGTAAAATCTTATGAACAGAATTGATGGTTGTTTGGGCTTTGTTCAACTCTGCATGAGCAATTGTTGTGCTACTGTCCGCAAAAAGTTCAAATTCTTCATTCAAGATGCTTTTATCTTCATTATGATTAATTGTTAAAAGCCTTAATTGAGCGTTTTCTTCAACAATTATCTTGATATCAATTTCAACTTCTTTATTGCCTTCTAAAGTAACAACGACACTAGCACTTTCGTTTGCGGGAACATGTAATCTGTATTCCCCTTCAGTAGAAGCACTATTTATTATGAACTCTTGAAAGCCCGTTAGAGTTAACTCTTTCATTGTTTATTGCTCCCCATATTTGCTGCACAGCTACCTAAAGATACAGTTGGTTTCACTTCTTTTTCGGTAATTGCAACATTCTTCTCACGAGCAATCCACTCATATCCTTGAGCATCAATTTTCTTTGTCAGCTCATAGTCACCTTCCATAACAATTTGACCATCAATCATAACATGAGTGTGAGTTGGCTCAATATAGCCATAAAACCTATCATAGTGAGAAACAATTATCATTCCCATATTTGTTTCCTTGAATTGTTCCAAGATATTATCTGAAACAACTTTAATCGCATCAACATCCAAGCCTGAATCCAATTCATCTAACATTGTTATGCTAGGTTTTAATAATTTCATTTGGATGATTTCATTGCGTTTTTTTTCACCACCAGAAAATCCTTCATTCAAAAAACGATGAGCAACACTTGAATCCATTTGAACTTCAGCTAATGTCTTATCTAACAATCTGATGAAATCAAACAGCTTAATTGGTTCTTCGCGATGAGCATTAACAGCAGCCTTTAAAAAATCACTATTGGTTACTCCTGGAACTTCTTGAGGATACTGCATCGCAATGAAAAGACCAGCCTTGCTTCTTTCATCCACAGACATTTCTAAAACATCCTGGCCATCCAATGTGATGCTTCCTTGAGTTACTTCATATCTAGGATGTCCCATGATGGTCATTAATAGAGTACTTTTTCCATTACCATTTGGACCCATCAACGCATGTATTTCACCACTTTTTACTGTTAGATTTACCCCTTTTAAAATCTCTTTTCCATCAATACTAACGTGTAAATCTTTTATTTCTAATGTAGCCATTTGGTCACACTCCTTATCTAATCGGTTGTATTATAGCATATCTTATTTATAAATACTTGTGTAACGATTTTAAAAACTCACCAATTCTTCAGCAAAAGTTCAAAAATGTTTTATTGAAACTTATATTTAAATAACTTATAATTAAAAAGCTTTTGCTAGGAGGTCTTTATGAACAAGTTTATAAAAGAAAACTGGTTTGTGGTATTAATTGCTTTGTTCCTAGTTTCAATTACTGTGTATTTTACTTATGATCAAAATAAAGATAAGTTACCAGGCAAGAAAACAGGTGGCAAAGATGTTGTATTCAGTGTAGATAATACCAACTATACCGCTGACGAGTTATACGACGAATTGTACAAAGATTATGGTGAATCAGACATTTATTTAGCCTTCCAAAGAGCTATATTAGATGAAAAGGTTCCTACAACTTCTGAAATGAAAAATGATGTTCAAGCTCAAGTTGATAGTACTGTGGCTTATTACCAACAGAATTATGGATATGGTGAAGACTATTTGAATCAAATTGTTCGTATGTATTATGGTTACTCTTCATACTACGATTACGTTTTATATTCATCAAAATCCAATCAAATGTTTGCGGAATATATCAAGAATCACTTGGATGAGGTATATACTAGTGAACTACAGACAAAGTTAAATGGACGTATCGTTAGTTATGTTGTTTTAACAGCTGATGATATCCACAATTTGACTGCTGAAGAAAGTGCAACTTTAAAGGAGGCTCAAGAAGCTTGGGCTAGTGCGGAATATTCTGCTGATAACTTTGGAGATTTTGCCACTAAATATTCACAAGATAGCGGTGCTAATAAACAGGGCAAATTTGGTTACATTGACAGCACTACTTCTAATATTGATGAAGCTTTTAAGGCTACTGCCTTGTCATTAAAAGAGGGTGAAGTAAGTGATTGGATTGAATCAGAACAGTTTGGCTATTTCTTGATTAAATGTGATTCTACCAATACTGCAGACTTAGTTGAAGAAGATAACTTTGCGGCCGCAGTTTTAGCTAATACCGAAAACTTGTCTTCCAATATCATCTGGTCAACTGCTCAAGAATTAGGTGTGAAGTTTGGTAATGACGAAATTGAAAAACTAGTTAAAACCAATTTAGGGATTACAGATTAGGAGGCAGGAAAATGAAAAAGTTATTAACTATGCTTGTACTTGCTACCTTAGTTTTAGGTTTAGCAGGTTGTGAGAATGCCACCGCTAATATTAGTGAGAAAAACACCATGTTAATTAAAGTTGGCAAAACAACTTTAACAAAAGGTCAACTTTATGAAAATATGTTAAATGATGATGCTGCTAATAAAGTAGTTGCTAAAGCCTTGGAAATGATTGCTGAAGCTGAAATCGAAACAACAGCAGAAATCCAAGCAAAAGCAGATGAAATATACAATGATTATAGACAACAAATTGCTGCAACTACCGAAGATGATTTTGCGGAAGCAATTAAAGATTATGGCTTTGAGGATCTTGATGCTTTCAAAGCTTACTGCCTAAATAATGCTAAATCAAAAGAGTTAAGCAACAAATACATTGAAGACAACTGGGATAGCATTATTGAGGAATACTACCCTGTCAAAGCTAGATTGATGTATTTCAATGGTTCTGAAAGCATGGAAGTCGCAATGCAAACTGCTGAAACAGCTTTAGCAGAAGTTAAGGCAGGAGCTGACTTTGAAACAGTTGCTCAAAAATATAGCAGTAACGCTTCACAAGCTAGCGAACAATTGTATACACGTAACAGTGAATCTCTTGACTATAATGTCTTGCAGTTTATACTTGGCTCAACAAGTCCTACATTAAGCCAGGTCATCACTAATAAGGATAGTAATGGATATTATATTGTACAAATCACAAATGCCAATCAGGCTCAACTAAAAGATGAATTTATTGCTTTGTTACAAAATGATACTTCATTCGGTGATAATGTTGTAGCTCATTATTTTAAAAAGCACAATTTTGTGGTTTATGACATTGATGTCTACAACACCATAAAAGAAAACTATCCAGCTTACCTGGTTCAAGAAACAGGTCCAAAAACTGATAAATAGTAATTAAAACAAACCATTCGCACAATGGTTTGTTTTTTTATGGTAAAATTATGAACATGGAATACTTTTGGTGGATTGTCATTGTTATCGTGTTAATTGCTGTGTTTCTTTATTTGGAAAACACTCTTTTATCAACATCAAATTACCAAATTCATTCAAACAAAATACCGCAAGAGTTTGATGGTTTAAATATCGTCTTATTATCAGATATCCACAATACCAAAAACAATGTTTTAAAAAACAACATAATCAAATATCTTAAAAAACAAAATCCTGACTGTATTATGATTGCCGGAGACTTGTTTGACTCTAGAAGAACTAATGTTCAAGTTGCTTTAGATTTTTCAAAACAGCTTACCGCAATAGCACCTGTTTATTTCGTTACTGGTAACCATGAAGGAAGGAAACCTCAACACTTAAAACAATTAGAGGACGGATTGAAAGAACTCTCTGTCACCATCTTACATGATGAATGTTTCAAACTTCTTAAAAATGATGACCACATCAATTTAATTGGCATGGATGACCCACGCGTCTTTGGCTACGATACCAGTTATGAAGAATGTAGAAACTTTATTTTTGATAAACTGGTTAATTTAGTCGATAGAGATTCCTTTAACCTTTTACTGATTCATCGGCCAGAATTATTTGATGTCTATGTCAAAGCTGGTTGTGAGTTAATACTAACCGGTCATGCCCATGGAGGCCAAATCCGCTTACCTTTCATTGGCGGCTTATTTGCTCCAGGACAAGGTGTTTTTCCAAAACTAACAAGTGGTTTATACCAAAAGGAAGCTTCACAAATGATTGTGTCAAGAGGTATTGGTAATTCCAACTTTCCTTTTAGAGTTTTCAATCATCCTGAAATTATCTCTATTGAGTTAAAAAAAGATAGAACTTAGTCCTATCTTTCCTCTCTAAAATATGCAACTCCCAATGACTCAGGCGCCCTATCATGGTGCCTTTTTTTGGCACTAACCAAAACTAATACTATTATGGTTACTAAATACGGAATCATCTTATATAGGTTTTGTAAATACGTTGATTTATTTAATCCAAATGTCTTCATCAGGAAAACATTTACAGGTGTTGGAACATACAAGTATATCCAATAACAAAATCCAAATAAGTAAGCGCCCCAAGTCGCATTCTTTGGCTTCCAACTTGTAAATATAACCAAGGCAACTGCCAGCCAGCCTAAAGTTTCAATGCCACTATCATTTGCCCAAGTGCCTTTAGCATAATCCATAACATAAAACAAACCACCCATACCACTTATTGCGGCACCTAGACAGCAAGCCAAATACTTGTATTTAATCACATCGATACCAGAAGCATCAGCTGTTGCCGGATTTTCACCTACAGCCCTAAGATTTAAACCTGTTCTTGTTTTGAAAAAAAACAAGTGCAGCACAATTGCCAAGGCAAGCGCTAAATAAGTAAGCCAGCCATAATTGAAAAGCAGGTTTGAAAATATACCAAGCCTCTTTGAAATAAATGGAATAGTTGCCTTAAAGGCGTTACTGGTCATAGAAACACTGATTTGTCCTAGACCTCCAGATAATTTAACTAATGAACCACCAAAGAAATTGGCAATTCCTGTGCCAAAGATTGTCAGTGTTAAGCCCGTAACATTCTGATTGGCTCTAAAAGTAATTGTTAATAATCCATATAATAAACCACCTAACGCACTTACCACCACACAACAAACAAGCGATATGATTACACTTATAAAAGCATTGGGGTTAGTAGTTGATGTTTCATAGAAATAAGCACCAGTTAACGAGGCAATCCCTCCCAGCATCATTATCCCTGGTGTTCCTAGATTTAAACCGCCGGCTCTTTCATTGAGTGTTTCTCCTAAACATCCATACATTATTACGGTTCCAAACGTTACCGCTGCAACAACCCATGCCAACAAAGTAGTGATTGTCATACTTGTTTTCCCCTCTTTCCAAAGTGTACATCATAATTTACAAAGAACTCACTCGCCAAAATAAAGAACAATAAAATACCTGTAATAATATTTGAAGCATACTCATTCAGATTAAAGTCACTTGCTATTTGAATTGCCCCTTTATCAAGAAAAACAATGAACAATGAGAAAAATACCATTACAATTGGACTCAATTTAGCAAGCCAAGAAACAATAATGGCCGTAAATCCTCTTCCTCCTGCCGTTTGTTTTGAAATAGTATGAGAAATACCTGCAACTTCCACAAAACCAGCTAAACCACAAATAGCCCCAGACAATAACATCGTTCTTATGATAACTGTTGAGACATTGATACCAGCATATCTTGCGGTATTCTCACTTTCACCTGTTACAGCAATTTCATAACCGTGTTTGCTGTAGCTTAAATACAAATAAACAAAGACAATGACAGCAGCAACAATGATGACATTTAACAGATATTGCTGATTGGCGATAGCTGGAAACCAGCCTGCATTATTGTTAGCATTGATTATGCCTACTGAATGTGATTCTTTTTTATCCCACACATCAACGAAGAATTCCACTAATTGTATAGCTACATAATTCATCATTAATGTGAACAAGGTCTCATTAGTATTATATTTAGCTTTAAAATAAGCTGGTAAAAACCCCCAAATTGCACCTGCAACCATACTAACAACTAACATGATTACCAACAAAAGTGCAGTTGGAATCTTATTACCATAACCAATCATGATCGTAGCAGTAGCAAGTCCACCAACTAAGACTTGTCCTTCAGCTCCAGTATTCCAAAATCGCATTTTAAAGGCAGGTGCCAAACCTAATGCGATCATCAACAACAAAGCTGCATCTCTTATTGTTATCCAGATTCTTCTCTTGGTCCCAAAAGCACCTTTAAACATCGAAATATATACATTGATTGGATTAAGCTTAGTTATTGAGAAAATGAATAAAGCTGATACTAACAATGCTAAGACAATACAACTAAATCTAATTAGAGCTGCACTTAAGAATGAGCGACTATCATTTTTCGTAATTCTATACAAAGGTTCTCTTTGAGTCATCTTAGTTTCCCCCTTTTAGATTGGTCATTAACAGACCAATTTCTTCTTTATTAGTGTTTCTAGCATCAACAATCCCGTTTACCTTACCGCTACAGAGAATAAGGATTCGATCACACAAAGCTAGCAAGACATCTAGATCTTCACCAACATATATGACTGCTACACCTTTTTTCTTTTGAGTGTTCAACAAATTGTAAATGGTGTAAGAAGTATTGATATCCAAACCCCTGACCGCATAAGCAGTCATTAAGACAGTCGGTGCTAAAGAGATTTCCCTGCCAACTAAAACTTTTTGTACATTACCACCAGATAATCGTCTTACAGGTGTATTTAAACTAGGTGTATCCACACTTAGTTCTGTTTTAACAGTTGAAGCTAAGGACTTAGGAGCCTTTGTTTGCACAAATAGTCCATGTCCTGTACTATAGTCTTTGAGCATCATATTTTCAATCATGCCCATATTGCCAACCAAACCCATGCCTAAACGATCTTCTGGGACAAAAGATAAATGAACGCCTAACTCTCTAATTTGGCGCGGACTTTTACCAACCAATTCTTCTTCAGTGTTTTCTGGAGAAGTATATATGATTGAGGCTCCTGGTTCTATTTGTTGAAGTCCTGCAACAGCCTCTAACAATTCTTTCTGACCACATCCAGATATTCCAGCAATACCAAGGATTTCTCCACCAAAAGCTTCAAAACTTACATCATCCAAAGCTTTTCGTCCTTCTTCATTCAAGACTGTTAGATTCTTGACTTCTAATCTTTTGATTAAATCAATTGGCTCATCTCTATGAATATCAAGTTCAATCTTTTCACCAACCATTAATTCCGTTAGTTGCCGTTCATCAGTTTTACTAGTATCAACTTCAGCAATGAATTTTCCTTTACGTAATACAACAACCTTATTGGATATATCTAAAACTTCATTCAATTTATGTGAAATGATGACGATTGCTTTTCCGTCATCACGCATATTCCTAATAACATTAAATAATTTTGCAATTTCCTGAGGTGTCAACACTGAAGTGGGTTCGTCTAAAATTAAAATTTCAGCCCCTCTGTATAGAACTTTTACTATTTCTAATGTTTGTTTTTGAGATACACTCATCTCATATACATGCATATCCAAATCTATTTCGAAACCATATTTCAGACAGATGTCTAAAATCTCTTTCCTGGCATCCTTATTCTTTTCTTTTAAACCTAAGACAATATTCTCATACGCAGTAAAAACATCTATCAGCTTATAATGTTGATGGACCATTCCTATTCCCAATTCATATGCAACTTTTGGATCTGATATACTAACAACTTTCCCATTTACGCTTATTTGACCGCTATCTGGATAATAAATACCTGCCAGCATATTCATTATTGTTGTTTTTCCACTGCCATTTTCACCTAACAGGGCCAGTATTTCATACTTATTAATATCAAATGAAACATTATCATTAGCGATAACCTTTCCAAAAGATTTGCTAATGTTTCTTAGTTCTACTGCGCTTTCTTTTTCCATTGTGTAACCTTTCCATAGGCAGGGAAAAAACTTCCCTGCCTGTTATTTAAATTATTTTTCAAAAATTCCATCAATTAAAGTTGCGAATGATGGCGCACTTCTAAATTCTGATTCATGGAAATAACCATCCCAAATAGCATTCTTGTCTACAGAAGAATTTGGATCTGCTTTAAAATCTCCATCTAAATCAATATACAAGGTATCCAGGTGTTTGCCATCAACTGTCCATGTATCAGTATCAAACACTTGAATTGCACCTGATTTGATATCAGCAATTGTTTTTTCCACAACTTCTTTAGTTCCAGCAGCACAACTACTACCTAAGGCAGTAATCGCAACCGCATCAGTATCATAACCTTCTGACCAATCAGTCACTATTTTTTCACCCTTTAATAGTTGCCCAAAAGCATAAGTGTAATAAACGCCCCAATTGTTTGTAGCACTAGTTAAAGCCGCATTAGGAGCCACTGATAACATGTCAATGTTATAACCAACTGAATAAGCAACCGTTCCATTTTTTTGAGCAGCTTCAACTGCAGCTGGTGCCCCTGTTGAATCAGCATGTTGGCCAATGATAACGCAATGGTCTGCCATTAAAGTGTTTGCAGCTTCTCCTTCAGCAATAAAATCAAACCATGAATTGGTATAAACCACTTCCATTGTCACATTCTCAAAAACAGACTTAACACCTAAGAAGAATGAAGTAAATCCTGACATTACCTCAGCATATGGGAATGCTCCAACATAGCCGATTAAGACTTTTCCATCTTTATAACTTTCAGTTGGAAT
>CADBLN010000091.1 GCA_902795525.1 uncultured Erysipelotrichaceae bacterium
AATTATCGCATTTAAAACTTCGTTATAACTAGTTAAAATTGCAAAGATTAGGCCTAAAACTACCCCCAACAAATAACCACTTACTATTCTTAACAAAGTGTGCAAACAACTAAACCAAAACTCTCCTGTCCAAATAAGTGCAACTAAGCGTTCCAAAACCATAAAAGGGCTAGGAAAAATTAACTCTTTCCCAACCTTTAGCGCTACTAATTGCCATATCAAAAGCCAAAAGACTATTGATGCAATCATTTTAAAATACTTATTCTGTAATATAGAAATCATCTTGAGGTAGTTTGCCTCCAATTGATTTTGGATCAGCTTCAAACAAAACTTGATAATATCCTTTTATCATGTTTTTTACTTCCTCTCCAGATACAAAAATCAAATTTGCATCAGGAATGGCTTTGGTAGCAACAGCTGCGGCAGGTACAATCTCATGTTTTTCACACAATTCTCCTGCTGTAGCCGGATTATCTATAACGTATTTGATAGATTCTTCATATTCTTTCAAAAAAGTCTGTACTGCCTCTTTGTTGTTTTCATAAAAGTCACTTCTAACGACAACACAACCCATAGTCAGAGCTGAGCCATTATTTAGTTTCTCCCACTCTGCTGTTAAATCTAAGGCTGAGCGCATATTTTGATTTTTAATTAGCACCGTTGTTGCTGCAGGAACAGGTAACATGCAGACATCCACATCACCACTAGCAGCTTTTGTTGTTAATTCCGCACTATCCAAGAATTCTAATTGAACATCTTCTCCGACTGTTAAAGAGTTTTGACTTAATATGTATCTCAAAACATATTCTGGATTAGCACCTTGTCCAACCGTATAAATTGTCTTCCCTTTCAAATCTTCAATACTGTTAATGCTGTTACCATTTTCCAAGATATATAAGACACCAGCAGTATTTAAGGCTAACAGCTTAACCCCACCATTAGTCTTATTGTATAAAGCCGCAGCTACATTTGTAGGTACAGCTGCTATATCTACTTCTCCAGCAGCCACATGTGAAACCATTTCAGTTGCTTCGGCTACTATTGTTGGCTTATAGACATTTTCTGTTTTTTCGTTTGAGTTTTGTTCTAGCAAATAACTAGCCCCTATACCAGTAGGACCTTTTAGAACTCCAATATTAATTATTGTTTTTTCCTTTGGTTCTTGTTTTTGACAAGCCAATAAAACCGATAATAGTGTTAATAGTACTAATAACAAAGATATTTTCTTTTTCATGTGTTATTCCCCCTTCAAAAAATATTCTTGTAATTTCTCATAATCCCTTAAGGAAATGTTTTTACCATCTCTATGGATTATATTATTGGACTCCAATTCATCTAGTACCCTGTACAATGATGAGCGACCCATATTTAAGTTTTTGGAAAGTTGTGACAAAGAAATTTCAAGTTTGAAACTATCACCTAATTGTTTTGGATGAGACAATAGATATTCAATCACTCTATTCTTATTAGAACTTGCTGTTATCAAACGAATTTTTTTGTTTAAAAAGCGAATTCTATCTGTTAGAAAACTAACATAATTCAGTGCAAATCGCGGATATTTGGTTATACACTTTTGAACTATCTGTTCCTGAAAAAATATCAAATCCATATTTTTTAAAGCTTTGATTTGGCTGACATACTTATCTTCATCATTAAACAAAGCTGCCACCCCAAAGAATTCATTCTCCTTGATTTTACGCATTTGATATCCAGAAGAACCATTTGTAGTTGAGATGAGTGCAGAACCATTTAGGATGTAGACTAAAGAACGAGAATATTCATCAGGCTGATAAACAAGCTGTCCTTTCTGATATGAATGAAGGACCACCATTTCTTCGCTCAAAACACTTTTGATGTCATCTATCGATACACCTTTAAAAATCTGTGTTTCGCTTAAATTTTGCAACTGTCTTGAATTTAGATTAAAAACGTTCATAATTTGTCCCATTTGATACAATTTCATACATAATTATGATTATTATATACATTATTGTCAATTGAAATGATTTGACAATGAAAAAGAAATTACACTATTATGGTTTTGAGGTAAAAACAAATGAAAATAATGTTCGTTTCTGATATTCACGGATCTGCCAAGTATACTAGATTATTATTAGAAAGATTAAAAGAAGAAAAACCTTCAAAACTATATTTGCTAGGAGATATTCTTTATCATGGCCCTCGTAATGATTTACCTGAAGAATATGCACCAAAAGAAGTATTTGGAATGCTGAATGAGATTAAAGAATTATGTTTAGGCTGTCAAGGAAATTGTGATGCTGAGGTTGACCAAATGGTTTTAGATTTTCCTATCATGGCGGAATACTTAGTTATTTCTCTAGGTGATAGAAATCTTTATTTGACCCATGGACACCACTACAATGAACATAATCCATTACCTATTAATAAGGGTGATATCTTAATGTGTGGTCACACCCATGTACCTGTATGTGCCGAATATGATCAGTTTATCTTTATGAATCCGGGCTCTGTTTCCTTGCCTAAAGAAAACACTCCACACTCTTTCATGGTCCTCAAGGATGACACCTTCTATTGGAAAGATGTAATAACTGGTGAAGTGTTTGGCGAATGTACTATTAAATAACCGTATTAAACAAGTAATATTTAGGCGTCCTATTGTCCGTTTCTTGATGCAAAACTTCTTTCGTGGCATATAGGATGCCTTTTTTATCAACAACTGTATTTTGTGTATCGTATTTTGAGACCTTATAGTCAGGATCTAGTATTCTTACATATGGATTTGTATATCCTATAGCTAGAATATAATGCCCGACATGACAAAATATACTATTATACCCTTCCCTGTTTCCTCCAGTATTAATGATGGCACACCCTCCGTTTTGCAGATGTTTAATCATAACTTCTTCATCATTAGTTGTTTCATAACTCAAGTCATATTTTTCGGCTATTATAGGCCCCAATATTCTCATGTTAGTTCCAACCTTCAAATTTGCCTCATTGTCATAAGAGAGTTTTATGGCTTCTTCAATTGAAAGCGAATCTGTGGTCAATTGTTCAATCATCATGATTAAACAACATAAACCACAACCAGAGGATTCAATTGAACCTTCTAGATAAGCATGTGATGTTTTATCATTTAAATTTGTCTTATATTCTATATTCGGATAGTCATTTTGATTTAAAATTTTCATTTTCTTCACCATAAATCTTTCAGCTGATTATAATTGTAGCCTTGTTTTAGTAAAATAACAGCCCTTTTTAAATATTCTTCGCTATGTTCAAATAACATCTTCAATCCTTCGCAAAGATAATATTTTCCTTCAATTCTGTCTTTAGGACAAGCACCATGGCATAAAAACCACCACTTGCATTCTAAACAATCCTCACACACATCTTCTCTTTTAGCATACATAAAATCTACTTGATGTTTACTGTTCATCATTCTTTTTAAAAATGTTTTAGAAACATCACCAATCAAATTATTCTCATTAACATAATGATCACAGCTATACACCATTCCATCTGCTTCTACAACCGGTATCCTTCCACATATTTCTGCCAGCCAACACAAGCTACTTTGACCTCCTGCATAAATATTTAATAATTCCATAAATAATTGAATGTCAGTATTCCCAATCCGTTTGGTTAGCCATTCATCAAATAGCGCTACCAAAAATCTCCCATATGCTTGTGGTGTTACACTTTCCTCACTATATCCCCCATCAGTTTTATTCACAATTGGAATAAATTGTATCCAACCAGTATTTAATTCAGCCAAACTACTATAAACAGCACTTGGGTCTTTTGTTGTTTGTTGTGTTACTGTACACAACAAATCTGCTTTAACACCATACTCTTTCAGTTTTTGAATATTGCGCTTAACTCTAGAATATGTAGGATTCCCTTGGGTATCACTTCTATAAAAATCATGAATTGCTTGTGTCGCATCAAGACTAATTCCTACATCAAAATGATTCTCATTTAAAAACTCAAACCAATCATCGTCCAAAAGTAACCCATTAGTCTGTAAGTTATTCCAGCACTGCCATCCTTTAGGCAAATACTTCTTCTGTAGCTCAACCACTCTTTTATAAAAATCCAAACCCGCTAAAGTTGGTTCTCCACCATGCCATACAAAAGATGCTATTGGACCACTTGTACTTTCAAAGTAATTCTTTATAGTTATTTCCAATAGTTCATGGTCCATAATGCTATGATGGCTCATCTCATTTTCAATGTAATAACAATACTTACAACTCATATTACATGTGGAGCCAACAGGTTTAACCATTATTCCAAAATTACTCATATTCAAATCTCTTTTTATTAATTGTAAACATTGTTTTCAAATAAGTATATCCCTCTATTTCCAAAAGTTAAAGCTAAATTGTCAAAAACAGAATCAGCTAAACGCTGATTCTGTTTTCATTCATTTTAAATACTTATCGAAGAATTCTAGTGTTTTATTCCAAGAGTCCATGGCAGCTTCTTGACGATACATTGGTTTATCGTAGTACCAAATGCCATGTCCTGCCCCATCATAACGGTGGAATTCATAATTCTTACCTAGTCTTTTCAATACTTCTTCTGTCTTATTAACATCCTCTGCTGTTGGATTATGGTCATCATTACCAAAAATACCCAATAATGGACAATCTAATTTTTCTGCATAATCAATTGGTGCTACAGGCCTAGCTTCTGTTAATTGATCTTGGGAAGCTATAACACCACCACCCCAACAATCTACTGCCGCATCAATTCCTTCAAGAGTGCAAGCTGCCAAGAAAGTGTGGCGACCACCTGAACACATACCAATTACCCCAACCTTACCATTTGAGTTAGGCTGGTGTTTTAAAAAGTCTATGCAGGCCTGGCTATCACCCATAACACTAGAATCACTTACTCCTCCAGCTTCTCTCATCTTTGTGGATACTTCTGTAGGTGTTCCCGTTCCATAACGACAATAGATATCAGGACAAATAACCGCATAGTTATGTTGGGTAAATCGTCTTGCTGCTTCTCTGCAGAATTCATCCCAACCAGGCATATGAGGAATTAATAAGATACTTCCATAATTAGTCTTGTTTAAAGGTCTAGAATAATAGGCTCTAATGGTCTCATTATTATAGCCTTTTAGTGATATCGTTTCCGCAATCATTCCTTCATAATCGGCAGTATTTAAATCATTCCACATAGTCATCGCTTCCTTTCTATAAATGCCTTTTATTTATCATATTCTTTAGCTGGTTCTTTGGCCGCTTTTCTCAAGAATATGAATCCAATCACAAATAATATCGCAAGAGTTCCTACCGCAATATTAATGTCACCAACAATGCTTGATACTAGAGCCATTAAAGTAGTTCCCAAGAAAGCTGCTCCTTTGCCACAAATATCAAATACACCGAAATATTCTCCACTGGCTGATGGAGGAATAATCTTTCCATAATAGCTTCTAGACAATGCCTGAATAGTTCCTTGGAACATTCCGACCACAAAAGCCATTACCAAAAACTGTAATAGAGTTTTCATGAATAAAGCATATATTGCCACAAAGAAATACCCACCAATACAAACACTGATTAATAAGATGCTGTCATATTTCTTTGAAAGCTTGCCAAACAATAAACTGAACACCCATGCGACAACTTGAGTTCCCAATAGTATTCCCAAAAGTCCAATGGTATCCAAACCTAAAACTGTTCCAATTGCTACTGCATCATCAATAATTGTATAAACACCATCTATGTAGAAGAAGAATGCAATTAGAAAATAGAAAACCTTTTTGTCTTCCTTTGCCATGGTCTTCAACGTAACCCATAGTCTTTTCAAACTCTCCTTAACAGCATTTCCTTTTGCTTCTACATAATACTTCTGTTTATATTGCTTTAGTAATGGAATGGTGACTCCAAACCACCATAAAGCAATAATAATCATATCTATGCTCATTACAGTAAATTCAGATAATCCCCATTTTGGACCTAACACATAAAATACTAAAGCAATTCCAAATGGGATGCATGAACCAATGTAACCCCAGGCATATCCTTGTGAAGAAACAAGGTCCATCCTGTCTTCAGTTGTAACATCCACTAGCATTGAATCATAAAAGACATTACACGATTGATAAGCAATCTTCGCAATTACGAAAACAATTATGTAAAGAAGCCAGTTTCTTGACAAACCAATTACTGCACACCCAATTGTTCCCACCAGCAATGAAGTAATGAAAATAGGTTTTTTAAAGCCTTTGTTATCGGCTATTGTGCCAAACACAGGACCAATAAAAGCCACGCAAATGGTTACTATTGAAAGTGCTGAATTATAAATTGTGAATGCCCCTTCTGTTCTATCCATACCAACCAAGTCAGTTAAGCCATAGAACCAAATTGAGATAAGTGTTGAGCACATCATGGTAAAGGCACTATTACCAATATCATAAGCAATCCACGCTTTCTCTAACGACGTAAAACTATTCTTTTTCTTTTCTTTCGCCATAAGTTTCCTTTCTTGAGAATCTTAATCCCCTTAACTATTTATTATTTTTAAAATTCTTTTATTCATTATATCAAAAACGGCTTTTATTTCAAAAACTGGGGTTATATAACTTCTGCCTTTTTATTTACATTTTCATTTCATTAATGTAAAATAGTTTTGCACGCTCGAGTGGTGAAATTGGTAGACGCAGTGGACTCAAAATCCACCGGGATAAAACCCTTGACGGTTCGAGTCCGTCCTCGAGCACCAGTTAAAGTCAAAACGACCTAGGTCGTTTTTTTATTTGTAATGGTTATACTAGATTCTTTTTCTTATTTTCATATAATACTTCATCAGCACTTTTAAAAATTGCTTCCTCAGTAATTCTTCTGTCGTAAGTCGAGCTATAACCTCCTGATAATTTCAGGTTATAAGGTTTCGTTAACTCCTCACACTTTTCTTGTAGTCTACGATTCAATCGTTCAATGATGGCGCTTGGTTCACAATCTAATTCACCTTCAAACAACAAAACAAACTCATCGCCACCCCATCGAGCAGTATAGAAACCATACTCATTATGAAATTCATTGATAACAGATGCGATGAGTTTCATAACATTATCC
The DNA here is from genome assembly GCA_902795525.1 of uncultured Erysipelotrichaceae bacterium. Lineage (GTDB taxonomy): Bacteria > Bacillota_I > Bacilli_A > Erysipelotrichales > Erysipelotrichaceae > RUG521. Next base: position 7,080 of record CADBLN010000091.1, read on the forward strand.
CCTTCTGCATGACCATATAAATCATTTACCTTTTTAAAATCATCCACATCTACAATAAAGATATGTACAGGATTATCTGGACTTGCGTAAAACAAATGTTCTTGAAGGTATTCACTGGCACCTCTGCGATTGTGCAAACCAGTTAAAGTATCAACATAAATTTGTTCGTTCTGCATGCCGGTAAATATAACGACGATCCCTAATAATGCCAAAAGTTCTAATACTGGTAAATGAGGGATAATATAATCTATTATTCCAGCTGTAATAGGAAACACCAAAAACAACATTAATATAATGTGTTCTCTCCTCTTTTTTGGTGTATCAGCATATTTCAAGTTAATTAATAGATGAAATGAAGCATGTAATAAATAAATCCCGGACATTCCAATTATAGCAATATATAAAGGCCCACGTTGAAACATCCCTGCCGCATCATAATAAAATACTAGCTTAGTCCAAGGAGAGCTTACCAATATTATGATTAAAACAAATAATGGAAAAGCAAATAATAATCTACCCTTGGTTTTTGCTAAGAACTTGGATTCCAGTTTATTTTCAATAAACAAGAACCACTCAAAAACACAAAAACAAACTGCGCTAAGATTTATAATTGTAAAGATTGTACCCAAAAAAACTCCAATCCTATTTACATTCGCATAGACACATACACCATTGGACGACACAAAAGCTATATAGGACATAATAAATCTTACAAATCTCTTGAGTTCTTCTTCACTACCCATGTCTTCGCTAAGTCTTGACAGTATTGTAATACCACAAATATCACAAATAACAACAACACTAATGTAAGTCATCATATAAGCTCTAGTAATATCAGTCATACAAATATACCTGCTCTCTTTTCTCTAGCTTTTTTACGATGCTCTTCCTTGAAGGTGTACATCATCCTATCAGCCCTGGCGACGGCTTCTTCAATGCTTTTGTCTTCCATCAACACTTCGGAATAGCCAATGCTAAGCTGTAGATAGTATGGTAAATTATGGGTTTTTTCCTTCTCCATATTTTCAACCAAGATTTCGTGAATGAAGTCATCGATATTACCAACTCTATGCTTGGTTGTTATTATAAGGAATTCATCTCCACCCCATCTAGCGACCAATCCATCACGTTCATTTATGATGTGCTTTAATGAATTGCTTATCATTCTTAAAGCCTGATTGCCTTCATAGTGGCCAAATTCATCATTAATATTCTTTAATCCATCAACATCGGCTATTATTACATATAATGGATTATCCTTCGAATAATGCTCCATCTGCTCACTATAGTATTCCTCTACCCTATTACGATTAGCAACACCTGTAAGTGAATCATTAAAAATACGTGAGCTTTGAAGGTTTGTAAAAATAGCTACAATACCAGCTATTATTGTTAATTCCATGATCGGCAGATTCGGTATTATAATATCAACGATTCCTCCACACAAAGGATATAACAGAAATTGCATCAATGTTCGAGTTTCTTTCTTTAAAGTCTTTGAAACAATTCTGCGATTATAGTAAATTAATTGAATTGTCGCAATGAACAAATAGAACATCGCTAACAAAACCATTATTTCATATAATTGCCCGTGAATATACTTACCATTTTCATAATAAAATACGAGTTTTGTAAATGGAGAGGTGATTATGGTTAAAACTGTAATTACCAAAGGCAATAAAATCAAAACCATAAAACGCCAATCTTCATTTTTAGCCGGGTTAGTTCTTAATTGGATATAAGAAAACCAAAAGTACGAACCAGCACAAATAGAAATTAGATTGGCCATACTATTTATGGTTCCATTCAATTTTAAATAACCATTATTTATCCAAATCCAAAGGGAATTTGTAAAACAGAAAAAGATGAAGGAGATCAAACACCACCTTAAGGTGTTAATCTGTTTTTCACTGCCCATATCATTTTTAAGGCGCCTAAAAATAACCAAACCAATGGCCATAGAAATCACATCTACTATGAAATATGTACACACATAGGTAAAGGTCATTTCGCTCTCCTGTTCACATTTGTCCCCATTATATCATTATCTTATAACTTTATTTAAAGTAATTTTTGATTTGAGCTAGTATTTAAAATCAAGTAATATTTGAATAGAAGAAGTGGAGAAAACTATGGCAAAAGAAACAAAAATATCTAATGGAATTGTCACTGCAGCAATCTCAACACATGGAGCTGAGGTGACTAGTTTTAAGAAAATTGCTGATGATATCGAAATGATTTGGCAAAGAAATCCGGATTATTGGTTAAATTGTAATCCTATTTTATTTCCTTATACTGGAGTGCTGATAGATGGAAAATATGAAATAAATGGTCAAACCTATAGCTTAGGCCAGCATGGTTTCGCAAGACATGCCGAGTTTGAATTCATAGACATCAAATCTGACAGTTGTAAATTGCACCTAAAACATGATGATTATACAATGAGTGTTTATCCATATATGTTTGATTTAGCTGTTGAGTATCGTTTAAATGGTTCTAGATTAGAAATTAAGTATTGCGTTACAAACATGGGTGAAGAAGATCTGCCATTTAATATTGGCTTTCATCCAGCATTCAATACACCAATGGTTGAAGGCAAGAAATATGAAGACTACTATGTCGAATTAGAACAGATTGAAGAATTAAACAATGACAAAGTTCAAATCGGAACCACTAATAAATTCATGTTAAAAGATTACTTGTTAAGAGGTTCATGGTTCTTTCATAATGGTCATATTAAATCCAAATGGGCACAGTTAACTGATGGAATTAACGCTATTAGAGTTGGTTGCGAAGGTTTTCAAACTCTCGGTTTTTGGAGAAAAAATGAAGAAACACCATTCATGTGTATTGAACCATGGCATCCAAAAACAGACTTAAAGAAAGCTTATACATTTAGGAACGATACTGAAAACAATCTATTACCACCACATCAGCAGTTTTATTGTCAGTATTATTTCGAAATACTTTAAAAGCCAAGAATCTTGGCTTTTAAAGTTCTTTCAATATGCGATAAGCTTGACGATAGTTTTCGTTGCGCTCTTCAGTTATTATTCTTTGAATTCCCTCATATACTTCAGGTTCACTCAACTCTTTGACAATTTCAGGGGCATACCTAACTCCGCTTAATTCTTGAATTTCATAAATATACTCTTCCAGAGTTTTTCCCGGCTTATAACTACGCCCTACAAAGTCTGTTGCAGCATC
>CADBLN010000092.1 GCA_902795525.1 uncultured Erysipelotrichaceae bacterium
GAGAATAAGATGAGGTAGCCATCTTTTCTCTCTCAATACAATTCATTTTTTCAGAATCATGAAATACTGATTCTTTTTGTGCTGCTTTTCTTGTTTTATCTCTCTATTGGCTGTTTTGATGATTGACTTTTAATAGTTAGTCTCCTTCAAATTCATTACCTTTATTTTAACAAAAATCTTTAACTCTAAAAAAGGGGTACCATTTTATGATATGTACCCCTTAGTATTTTGTGCTATTTACTGAAAAATAGTTCTCTCTTCTTATAAAAAACATAAGATCCAGCCAATGATGCCATCAACATGATCATCACATATAACCCTATGTTACTGTCATCACCAGTAATAGGACCTGTTGTTTGTTTTTTAATAAAGAATTTAGTAGTTACTTCCCCCATCTTTACATAGACATCTTCCAATCCTAAAAAAGCGGTATTATGTTAGATAATACAATCACCACAGCAAAAAAAATAAACCGAATAGTTCCTTTTTACAATTCTTTATTTTAGTATTCCACCTGCGCTCGAGCACAGACTTAATAACTGCACTAATACTAAAATCATGACATAATATTATATCATTTTACTAGCATCTTAAACTTAAAGTCACTTATCTCTGCAGCACTAATATCCAAAGCTTGTGATATATAACTAACCATATTTCCATATTCACTTTCTATTGCTTCATAAGCCGCATCTAAATACTCTTTCTTTGCTAAAAATACATCTCTAACTGTACTTGCTACTTTTTCGCCAAAACCATCTTGTAGATACGATCTATAAAATAGGTTCGCCCTTGGTTCATTAACGATATTGGTCATCAAATAATCTTCATATATTTTTTCTTTACTCACGCCTAAACAAGACAAAATGAATGCACTAGTTAAGCCACATCTATCCTTGCCTTCTGTACAATGCCACAACACTGTATCATCACAATGATTAATTATGTATTTAACAGCTTTTGAAAAATTACTGCTTGTGGTTTTATCCAATACCAAATATTTGTATGTTTCTACCATATTAGCAGTAGTAATATCAAACTCTTCACCTTTTTCATGTGAAATCCCAACTCTGACTTCGTCAAAAATTGGCATATGCACATACTCAGTTTCATCACCGACAACATCAGGACCTTGAGCAATTTCCACACTAGTTCTCAAGTCTACTATATGACCCAATTGCAGCTGTCTTAAATCGCTAAGGTTTGCACTTGCAAGATTGGCACTTCTAATTAGCTTACCTCTTTTTATCATCAAGCCATCTTGATTCATTAAGCCACCAAGATCTCTACAATTACGTACACTTTCTAAATCAATTGTCCTGTTTTGCATCTGTTACCTCTTCAAAAAAATCTTAAAAACTCATGCTGCCATGTATTTTATTCCACAATCTCAATCATATTTAAAATATCAGCCAATTCTCTACCGTGATTTAGCTTTACTGAATACGAATACTCTTCAGTTAACCAAATTAATAATTGAAATCTCCCATTATTACCTTTGGCAATAATGTTTCTTCCGCTATAAGTCAGCTCTTGAACATTCTCATAATCTTCTGCATCACCACTGCAATTCCCTTGTCCTTTGGCTTTTCGCATGCAAAGATTGTTATCTTCACTACCATATAAGACTTGTATAAGCTGACCTTCAACATATGAGATCTTTCTTCCTTCATAATCTGCTAGCTGGCTTGGAACAATAAACCCAAAACCTGCACCTTCTTCAGCCTCAGACATCTTTTCAACATCTTCCAAAGTACCTGTAATTTCCAATGCTGGCAGACCGCTTTCTTTCTCTTTACTTTCACAGCCGCAAAGAATCAAAATCACTAATAACGCAACAACTAATTTTTTCATTTTACTTACCCCATCCATATATTTAATACTAGCATATATTAGTAGATTTTTAAAAAGCTGTTTTAGTCAATTATTCTAGCTTTCTTCAAACCAATTACAAGTGCAGGAATAACAATCATTTGAATCACAATGCCTGGTAACGCCGTCACAAATGCTGCTGACAGCCATGCTTGCAATGAATATGATCCAGCTCTAAAGATTAAAGCATTTAGAATCCCATATGCGATTCTTCCACACAACATTGAACCTATCAACACTAAATAAGTCTTCACCACCATGTTATTAACCTTAACCACTTTACTTAATAAACCTACCATTAAACCATATATCGCCAATTCACATAACATCGATGGTAGAATTGCGGCTGGTGGCATTGAAAATATTAAACTTGATAATAATGGAGTTAACACCCCACATATTAAGGCAAATATAGGTCCAACTACATAACCGGACAACAGCACAGGAATATGCATTGGCAAGAAAATGCTGCCAGCATTAGGAATAGCGTGGAAGGCTTGTGGTAAAACTACCCCAAGCGCAATAAATAAACTTGTTAATACTAATTTTTTTGTTTTGTTCATAATATCTCCCCATAAATAAAAGTATCCCTTTTCTTTCTAGAAAAGATGATACCTTCATGATATCTATTAGTTCTCTTTAAATTCTAATCAGCTTCTGCTTTATTCCTAAGCTTCTTGCATTAGGACTTTTTCATTACAACACGAATCTGGTTCATTGCATCTTCCAACAACATGGAAATGTTCTTTTCTCCAACACCAGCAACTATAATATCACATTTGTTTGTTGGAATTAAAACCTTAGTAGCACAACAACTACTAATAGCTGTAGCCATCTTCTCTGTAACCTCTCCCAATAATGCGTTGGCAACAATGATGCCAATTGGACCAACGATTATATTTGCACTGTCACATCCAACCACAACCGCATTTTCACCAGTAGCGGCTTCATCAGCCCCACCTTTTAACATATTTGCCGTGGCAACACTATTGGTGCCAACACACCTTATGTATGTATCAGGAAAACTCTCTCTAATTGATTTGACTAATTGTCTGCCAATATTTCCTCCTTGGCCATCAATGACAAGAACCCTCATTATTTTTCAAATGGTACAACGTGTTGTACTGCATCTTTTGGTTGAATAATGACGCAATCATTATCTAGGTCAATTAAAATGTATTTTGTATTTCCCATGCCTAATTCATGCATATAGCTTAGCTGTCTTAAACCGTGTCTGGATTCCATTCTTTCTTTTAAGTGATGATTCTGTTCATCGCTCATGGCATAGACTAAGTCAACACAAGCAGTATCAATAGCACAGATATCTGTTGATGCTAAGATACCAACATTAGGTGTTACGACAGGTGCAGCTCCAACCCCTGCGCAGTCACAGTCAACTGACATGTTCCTCATAACATTGACATAGGTCACATGTTTACCAAAGAAATCGATTGTAGCTTTGGTTGATTCTGAAATCTTTTCCATTAATTCTTCTTGATCAACGCTCCATTGACCTTCACCTTCTCTAGTGTGAATCCACTTTTTACCAATTCTGCCGTCAGCACATCCAATACCAATGTTTTTGTTAGAGCCACCGAAGCCGCCCATTGCGTGACCTTTAAAGTGTGTCAAAGTAACCATTGAATCATAGTTCAACATGTTTTTTCCAACTGACATGTTTTCAAACCACTTACCGCCTTCTACAGGAAGTAAAGCTGTATCAAATTCATCAGTGATATCGACTTCAGTAAAATCAGTCCAACCGTTTACCTTTAATGTTTCACGATGCTGTTCTGTGGTATATCTGTCACCATCATAATAAGTGTTGGTTTCGATGATTGTTGCTTCTGGTAAATCCTTTTCCAATAACTCTTTTATCCAAGTTGGTGGGATAATATTTGGCCCATGTGGTTCACCTGTATGCACCTTAACACAAACCTTGCCACAAATATTTCCATTAACTTTTTCATATGCTTTTCTTAAGCCTTCTGGAGATAGATCTCTTGTGAAATAAACAATTGATTCATTTCCTTTTCTTTGATTAAACGGAACATAAACATTGCCATTGGTTCCAGCTTTCTTTAGCGTCATTATATGCACCTCCATTTTTTTCATTATAAAATAGTTATTTGTTTATTTCTATACTCATGACCATCTTTCATTTCGTGCTTTTTCATTAACGGATATTTTCCTTACTTTTTTATTCCTTCCATCTCAAAAATGAATGAGACTTCAGCTTTCTCATCAGCAGTTTTCCCAGAGAAATTATCGTAACTTTTATCTATCTCTTTAAGCATCTTTATCCTGTTAGACAAATCTTCTAAATCATGAGTCATTTCATTAACTAATTTATTTATGCCATCATTTGTTAGTTGTTTTACACCGCTAACATATGTTTCAACACCGCTTTGGTATTTTCCATGGCCTTCTGAAAGGCTACTAACGCTATCTAATAGTGTATTCAATCCTATAAACACACTATCTAAATTTGCTAAGTCGCTGTTAGCGAAGATATTATTCAATTGGCCAATGGCGCCTAGTAGATATAAGTATTTTTGTTGATCTATTTCAGTCTGTAAACTTGTAATATTAGAAGTTAAGCTATTTATTAATGTTTCAATATTGTTGAAGTCATAGCTGCTTAGAACAGCTTGAGATTTTTTATGCAGTTCATTAGTTATGCCACTATAGTCAATAACACTTAAAACTTCACTCTGTATTTGATTATCAACATCAAGTTCATTCATCTTTTCCTGAACCTGATTGCGAGCTATTTGTTCTAATTGGCTATCTGTTAAACTATTTGCTACTGTAGCTAAAGCATTATAGTTTTCCTCGATTTCTTCAATGTGCCTTTTCAAAGTAGAATATTCAGCTTCAATGCAACTACATAGTTGCTGTAGCGATGATAGCTCATTTTGGATTGTGGGTACATCGATAGCTGATAGAGCTAGTGCTAGTTGCTTCAAAATTTCACTCAATTCACTGGCATCTAAAAAGCTTTGAACTGCAGATAATTGTTGTTTGATGTCAGGAATATTTCCAGTTAATTGACCGAGACCATTCTTTAATTGTTTGCCTGCATCAATTAATTGATTACCAGCATTCGCAAGTTTTGAAGAAGCATCTTTTAATTCATCCAAATCAGAAGTGCTTTTACTTATCTTTTCAATGTCTTCATCAGAAATCTCCGCAAATACATTGTTGGTAAAGATGGTACTAATCAAATCTATTTGACAATCATTTGTATCACAGGTAATCTCAAAATATTCGGGAATATCAATATCCTTCAACAAGTTATTACCACTAATGTTTAAGCTGCTAGCTAAGGTAGGGAGGGCATAACCAATAGCCATAATCTGTCCCGATATTTGAGTTATTTTTCCATTTTTCAACTCCACATTCTTAAAGTTATCTTTAGGCAGCAAAACCATTGTCATCGCCATGAATGGTACCGGCATTGTGTATGAACCTTTACTTACAGATGTCTTATTCTCATAGTCAAACCTGATTCTCAGTTTGCCGCTTTTACCTGCAATGGTTGCTGGTGAAACTTGCTTGTCATCCAAAAAATAACTTACTTTAACACTTACCGGTAATTCTTTACTACTGACACCTTCATATTCAATGTCTTCACCTAAGTTTTCAAAAACTAGCCTATTGGTTTGCAGAACAAACTCTTCGCCACCTTTGGTATTTTTAATTTGGCTTAGATCGGTAAAGTCCTCGATATTCTTTTCTCCCTTTATCTCGCTAAGAATAACAGAAACTGTAGTTTTCTCAACATTACCACTGCTGTCTGTTTCTACTTTAACTTGTTCACTCTTTTTTCCTGCAAAAATGGTATCAGTTGTATTGATTTCTACTATTTCACTTTCTTGAGGAGTATCTATAGGACTATCTATTATTTCATTTTCCTTTTTACAAGCTGTCAATAACACCAACAATACTAATAAACTAATCATCACTTTTTTCATCTTGTCACCATCCTACTCCACATTCTTTAAAGCTTCATCCTTTGGTATTTTGGAAATCTTATACATCTCTAACAATGCAACCAAAGCATATCCAAGCAATCCATATAATACGATTTTGATGCATACTGTTTTAACATCCCAGTTATAGCTTATCCAGCCACTCATTCTACTAATCATCATTTTCATCCATAAAACCTTAATCAACTCATAACACAAAGGTAAACTCAAAATTGTTGATAATAATACTACTATGCTTGTTGGATTAATATACAAACGATTTATTTCACCGTTTTTATAACCCAATATCTTTGCCATTGAGATTGATTGGGCATTCTTCTCAATTACCATCTTAGACAAGATGTAAATCAACACCGCAAATATCGCTACGGATACTACCCTGACAGCACCCATAAAGCCTCCAAAGGAAACATCCATTTGTCTTGAAATCTTGTTTAGTGAATCAAGATCCATAACTGTGGAGATATATTTTTCATCAATATCATTGATTTCCGAATTCGAAAAATAACCCGCAAAAAAGTCATCTCCCAAATCAAATGTTTGATTCATTGTTTTTTGATCCATGAATACCGATAGATTTCCATCATATGGATAAATACCTGTAATTGTAAAATCGTATCTCTTTTTACCATAGTTTTCTTTTAACGTAATGGTTTGCCCAACCTTTAAATCATATTTATCAGCAAAAGAACTTGAAACAAAAACATCATCATTTTTGAAACTGGTGTTAACGTATCTGCTGTTCTTACTTATGCCATAGAATAAGATCTCTTCTTCTTTGGCGAAATCTTCATTCGTTTTCAAATAGTAAGCGCTGAACTTCTCAGCATCTGGATTGTCGGTCTGAACCGCTTTTTCAAACATCATTAATTCCATTAGTGATTCCAAACCACTAGAACTTTGAAGAGATAGCGGTGCTTGTAATATGTATTGTTTTTCCGCAAATAAGTTATTAGCTAAATTAGCGCTATAATATTCCAAAGTTGAAGGCATCATTAGCCCAAACATTAATAACACATTCGCAAATACTATCCCCACCATTAACATCATATAGTTAGATAAGTTTTGCCAAATTACTCTTAACCCAAACCTATTAAAGAAAGGAATCTTATAATTTAGCTTAAATGCCTTTCTTTGTTTCTTATTTTCTATATCCCTTCTTAAAAACTTAATTGGCGGATAAACCAGTTTCCTTCTTAATATCGAGAAATTGATTATCAGCATCAAAGCAATTGGAATAAGTGTGGTTTTTTGTAAGGCCTCTAAATTAAACAATGTTTCGTAGGTTGTTAGACTATATGACCCATAATATAGGGCAGCATTAACATCTTTCATGTAGGTATAGCCAAAAGTATTGCCTAAGATAGCCGCAAGCAAAGTAACAACTAATGGCAATGTCATGTAGTGGATGATTAATTCATTAATGGTATAGCCAGATGCTCTCAAAGTTCCTATAACATTGGCTTCTTTTGATACCGTATTTGAAATGGTTATAGCAAATACAAAGGCAATAATAGTTACCGTGATATACAAAAGAATATACATGGCATTTCTATCTGCCCCTAAATCCTCTCCAGCAAAATTAATTGATTGGTTTTGGTACCTTGGGACAAAGGAAGTAAGACGTGCTTGCTCAATTAAGCCATCCATCAAATCCTCTCCCATTTCTTTTTCCATTATTTCATCCTTTGGCTCTGTATTATATTTCCAACTATATTTGTAAATTAGAGTTTCATCTCTCTCTTCAAAATCAGAATCTGTTACTATGGAGACCGCAAATTTGATTGAGTCAAACATGGAATCACCATTATCTTGAAATAAAGCACTATAATCGCTTAAAGCAACAGTACCAACTAATTCATATTCAATTCCATTGGAACTAACCCTATCACCTATATTTAGACCAGCATTTTGGCAATGCATCCTATCAATGGCAATCTCTCCCTTTTTCTCAGGCAGTCTTCCAGACATCAAACATACTAAATTCACATCATTTCTTAGCTTATAAAATCTGATGATGGCTCCATGGTTGAACTCTACATCTTTGTAAAAGTCATCGTAAATCTTGACTCCCAATGACTCAATGTTTTTCTTTTGTGCTTTATTCAGCTTCTTTTCAGTTGAAAAATAACCATTCTCAATATTGTATTTTTCGAAACTGGCATTGTATGCAGCTATCATGGAATCGTTCGCAACTAAATAACCTGAACATTCAGATACGATTAAAAACATCATTATAAATATTGTTAAGTATTTACCAAGGTCTCCAAGTACTTCCCTGATAAAGCGGCGGTTTAGTGGATTTCTCATATTACCACTCCAATTGTGATGCCGTTAGCTTGTTTTTGTTAATAGCAGCATCTCTTATCTGTCCATCTCTTAACTTAACCACTTTATCTGCCATGTCTTTAATGGCATCGTTGTGGGTTACCATCACTATGGAACTGCCATATTTATTGTTTACTGTCTCAATCAGTTTTAGTATTTCTTTTGAAGTTGAATAATCTAAGGCCCCAGTTGGTTCATCACACAAAAGAATATCTGGATTTTTAACAACAGCTCTTCCAATTGCTGTGCGTTGTTGTTGGCCGCCTGAAAGCTGATTGGGTAATTTATCCTTATGATCTGTTAAGCCCAAAACATCTATAAGATCATCCACATTTAAAGGGTGCTTCGACAAATAAGCACCTACTTCAATATTTTCTCTTACTGTTAAATTTGGAATTAGATTGTACATCTGAAAGATATACCCGAGATGCTCACGACGATATTGAGTTAAGGCCTTTTCATTCATTGACTCCATTGAATGTCCGTTGACAATGATGTCACCACTATCGGCCTTATCAATACCTCCAATAATGTTTAGCAAAGTTGATTTACCTGATCCACTTGGTCCCAACAGAACACAAAACTCACCTTTTTCAACTTCTAAATCTATCCCCTTTAATACTTGAAATTGACTGTCTCCTTCTCCAAAAGACTTAAAAATTTGTTTTAATTGTAGAAATGCCATAGATTACCTCATATGAACAATTGTTCATATGTCAATAATATACCATAAGTTAGCGTATGGCAACCCTTATTATCATAATCTAACCAAAAAAAATCAGATATTTCTATCTGAATTTTTAAGCAACTAAATCTTTACCTAATTGCTGGCAAGCAGTCTCACCTTCAGCATCAGGAGTTAAATGCACTTGTAATGGCTCTGCTGCTAAAGTAATGCCATTGTCTGCACAATCCTGTGCCCAGGTTCTTAACCATTCACCATCACCCCAATCATATGATCCAAAAATAACCACCTTTTTATTTTGAAGTGTTGGTATTAGTTCTCTGTACATTGGTTCAAATTCACCAGTATCTAACTCTTCTGCTCCCATTGCTGGACAGCCCAACGCAAAACCATCATAATCAGCTGCACTCGCTACATCAAACTCACTAACCGAAAAAACGCTAGCATCAGAACCAGCTTCTTTTACACCAGCTGCAACTTGATATGCCATAGCTTCTGTGTTCCCTGTCATAGTCCAGTAAATAACTGCAATTTTCATATCATACCTCCAAGTTAGTTATTGCTAACTAATGCTATATTATCATTTCCTTTTTTATCTCGTCAATTAATATGATTATCATCAAATCTAAATTTAATAATTACAAAGTTAGAAAAAATAGTATAATTCAGTTATGGAATATATATTGGAAACTCATAATCTAACAAAAGAATTTGATAAAAGACCTGCCATTAAGGATGTTAATATGCATTTGCGCCAAGGTGATATCTACAATGTTGTTGGACGCCACGGCAGCGGCAAAAGCACTCTTTTAAACATTATTGCTGGTCTTTCATTTCCAACTAGTGGCTATTATGAACTATATGGTAAATTGGCTGATCAAGATAATATTCACAAAGAAAGAGTCGGCTCCCTTATGTCCTCGCCAGGCCTATACAATGATTTAACCGTTTTTGATAATGTAAAACTAAAATCACTGGCTTTAGGTCTTAACAATAATGATGAATTAACCAGTATATTAATTTCTGTTGGTTTGATTGATTTGACCAACAGTTTAGTAAGGACATTAAGTTTCGACCAAAAGAAGTTGCTAGGTGTTGCAATAGCCTTGGTAGGAAACCCCGATATTATCATTTTAGATGAACCAACAGTTGGCTTAAATGGAACAAACTCAAACCTGATTAGAGATTTAATTCTAGAATTACACGAAAAAGGAAAAACCATAGTTGTTTCTTCACCAGGCTACTATGAAATTAGTAGAATATCCAATATGTTTGGCTTTATGGATAATGGCGCTCTGACAGATGAGCTGACTGATGAAGCAATTATTGAATTCTGTACTCGTCATATTGATATAAGAACCTCTGATGCTCCTAAAGCTTGTACAGTGTTAGAAGGTTTAGGGATTACCCGTTATCTTGTCAAAGACAAGGAAACCATCCATATTTATGAATGGTTTGACCGCTCTGCTGAAATTGCCGAGGCATTGGTTAAAAATGACGTTCAACTCCTCGAGTTGGTCAAGAACAATCTTAATATCAATAGTTTCTTCCAAAAGAAAATGGGCTTTGGAATCAATTCATGAAAAGAAAGTATCTTATTCGATACTTTCTTTTTTTGTCACATTACAGATTGCTGTTTTAATCATTATATTCCTTTTCATGTTTAATAATTGCACCTGTAGTTGCTTCAATCTCATAGTCAAACTCATAATTACCGCTTTCGAAGCTAACTTCGTAAACCATTTTTCCATTTTCCATATCTAGATCAAGTTCTAAATCTCTAACACTTGAACTGCTTACACCTGCATGAGCAAAGGCAATTTGCTTAGCTTCTTCACCGCTAATGTAATTGGTTGAAGAACTTGATGTATTATTAGAATTGCTGCTAGCTGGTTTATCAGTATTTGTGTTATTAGGTCCAAATACAATTATCTCTCCTGTTGTAGCATTTATATCAAATTCATATTCAAATCCAGCACTGTCAAACTCGACTTCATAAACCATAACATGATGCTCAAAATCTAAATCAACTTCAATGTTATATGCATCTGCTTTGGCAACACCTGCTTTTGTTAATGCAATCTCAAGAGCCTTTTCTGCACCAATGTATCCCTGTTGACTAGCTGTACCAGTTGATGAAAGCTTATCCGTTGTTTTTTGTTTATTCAATAAATTTAATTCATTAATGCTTAATTCTGATAAATCCTCAACTGTATACAATGGATTATTATCAGCAATCTCTTTAATTAACTGAGCTTTACCACTGGAGATATTCTTTTCTTGTGATAATAAAGTTATTTCATTATTCTTTTCAAGAGTTTGAGTTAATATTGCAGCGGTCCCATCTAATAGTTGATTAACCTCAACTGTTAATTCATTTGATAATTGTTTGGCCTTGGCACTGTTGTTGCTATCGACGCTAATCAAAATTGAGTTAGCCATTTCACTAATATAGCCGTTTTTAACCATTGAACCAATGAGTGCATTTACTGCTACTTTAACATCACTTCCAGTTAAATCCATGTCTCCAATTATCTTCTGTCCATCCTCATTATTGGCCATGGCTTTAACAACCTTATTAGTTGGATTTATTTGCAGTTCAATGCTTGGGTTCACTTCCAAAATTACCTTGGCAGCAACAGTTTGTGCATTCTGCAAGCTATAGATTGTAAAAGACCCTATCACCAGTAATGCTGCCATTAAAACTGGAACAAGTTTTTTATACAAATATGTATGTTTTGGTGCTTCTACATATGGATTAATTGTTGTCTTTTTTGCATCTCTCATAATCTTCTTGAGCTGATCAGGTTTAATAGCTTCAATTGTAGTAATTAAATTCTCTTCAATTCTTTTATTTTCCATTAGTAACCTCCCTTTTCCAACTGTTCTCTTAATTTCTTAATTGCCCTGTTATATCTGGATAAAGTTGCAGTTAAAGTTTTGCCCATGATCTTAGCAATCTCACGATGCTTGAAACCTCCTATTGCGTGCAACATCACGATTTCTCTTTCCTCATTGTTCAGAATTTTGAGGTATTGCTCAATAGTCAGTTTTTCTTCCGCCGACAGATTCTCGTTTGCTTCCACAAACATCCAATCTTCAATCTCTACTTTCAATACATGAGCATCCTTACGTAAACGCTCATAACATAAATTACGAACAATCGTCATCATCCATGCTAATGCTTTACCATAGGGCTTATACTGCTTTGCTGAACTATACACAGAGAGGTAACAATCATGAACAATATCTTCACTTAAAGACGAATCTTTTAAGATTGACAATGCATACCCATAGATAGCGCTACTTGTATACTCATAAAGTCTTTGCATGCCATCAAGATTACCTTCAGCCATATCAAAAATGCATTTTTCAATATAGTTATTGTCATACTCTTTTAATATGTTCCGACCAGCCATAATTCCTCCTGTTCTACTATACTAATGAATAAAGCCAGCATTTTATTGCAAAAGATTAAAAAACTTAATCAAATTTGATTAAGTTTATCATTATCTATATATTTCTGCGTTTTCTACCGTTACATACGTGAAACCATTAAAATTATGAGCCGTAAAAACTCCTGTAACCGTAACTTTTTCTCCTTCATTAGGATAGTGATAACCATCTTTCAAAATAAATTCCACTCCTTGAGCACAACATGCTGTTGCATCTGGAATGATACACATATTACTAGAAACAGTTTGTTGGTCATCTGTATAAATTGAAAAGAAACCTTCCATTCTTATCACTTGTTTGTCATAGTCGTTGGGAGCAAACATCATCTCATTTACCTGAGCATAAATCATATTCCCTGACATCTCAGTTAAATCAACATCAATATCACCTTTGTCATATTCTGAAACAACGCCATCATCAACCAAAGGATAATACTCAATCTCCTTTTTTTCTGAATCACCACTTCTTATTGCTTGGCTTTCTAGAACATCTGAAACGCTCTGACTGGTTGATACCTTATTCTTGTTGATAACTCCGCCTTCAGCACATCCTGTTAAGAAAACAACAATTAGCAAGACTATCAAACTCTTGTTTTTCATTTAACAGCCTCCTTCAAACCTGCCTATAATATAACATACTACAAAAACTATTACATTAATTGCAACTATTGTGCTCCCCACTGGTGAGCTAGATATAATGGAAACAGACATCCCAACTAAAGCTGCAATTACTGAAATAACGGCTGAAGCAATAGTAACCATTTTGAAATTTTTAAACACACACATAGCTGATAAAGCCGGAAAGATTACCAGTGCTGAAATCAAAAGTGATCCTACAAGGTTCATAGCAAGCACAATGATAATCGCAACTACAACCGCAATCAATAGGTTATATCTATCGACATTAATTCCCGTAGTTTTAGAAAAGTCTTCATCAAAAGTAATCGCAAATATTTTGTTATAGAAAATGATAAACAATACTACCACAATTAAAGATAAGATAATACTTAACCATACTTCAGTTTTATTCAAAGTAAGAATTGATGTTGAACCAAATAAGGTTGTGCAGACATCACCACTGATATTGGAACTATTTGGATTCAAATTCATCACTAAATATCCAAACGCTAACGCTCCAACTGAAATCATCGCAATAGCGGCATCTCCTTTTATTTTGGTGTTTTTCCCTGTCTTTAACAGTAAGATTGCACTTACTATTGTGAAAGGTAAAACTAGAATCATTTCATTGCTCATTTTTAAAACACTGGCTATTGCCATGCCACCAAAGGCCACATGTGATAAACCATCGCCAATAAAAGAAAAACGCTTTAGCACTAAAGTGACCCCCAATAATGATGAGCACAATGCCACTAGTACTCCAACGATAATTGCATAACGAACAAATGGATACTGCAGATACATTATCAACTTAGCCATTCTCACAGCCTCCTACATAATCTTTAAAGTGCTTGCCAGTCTCACTGTTGACATATTCTTCAGTCAAACCAAAGAAAATGCTTTTTCCAATATGTAAAATCTTATTGGCATATTTTAAAGCTGTATTAACATCATGGGTAACCATGATTATGGTCACACCTTCAGTGTTTAGCTTCTTTATTATTTCATACAGTTCTTGAGCAACCTTTGGGTCTAAACCAGCAACAGGTTCATCTAGTATTAGTAATTGGTCTAGAGCACAAAGTGCTCTAGCCAATAAAACTAGTTGCTGCTGGCCACCTGAAAGGGCACGATAACTCTGTTTTGCTAAATCTAAAATGCCCATCTTCTGCATTTTATCTTTCGCCATGTTTTTCTCTTCATTGCTATAGAAAAAGCCTTTGCTCTTTCCTTGAAAACCACTTAACACAATTTCTTCCACTGCAGCCGGAAAATCTTTTTGAACTTCTGTTTGCTGTGGCAAGTAGCCAATCCCGTTCTTTTTAAAATTAGCAGCAAACTCTATCTTACCTTTAAGCGTAGAGTTTAAACCTAATAAGGTCTTCATTAAAGTTGATTTGCCTGAACCATTTTCACCAACGACACACAAATAGTCGCCTTCAGCAATATTAAAGCTCAAGTTTTTTACAACAACATGATTGTCATAACCTAAATCTACATTCTCAACTTTAATTAGATCCATAGGAATTCCCCTTTCTAATGTAATACTTCTTTAATAACTTCTAAATTATACTTCATAACATCAAGGTAATCTTCATTTGAAACTGGTTTGCTTTGTAACGAATTTAAAATGCGTATTTCGGCATCCTTTGTCTTACTTGTATCCCTCACCGTTTTAGCAATTGAACCATCTGAGCTTTCCAAATGAACAATGTCTTTTAAACCAAGTTCATCTAGCTTGTTAGCTAAGAAAACAATTGTATCAAAACTAGCTTCAGTTTCAGCTGAACATCCCACAAATGCAGCATAATATTTTAACCCATAATCATCTACCAAGTATCTGAAAGGAAACCTATCAGCCACGATAATTGTATCAAAACTAGCGCTCTTGATAGTCTGCTCATATTGTTCATCCAATTCATCCAGTTTTGCTAGATACCCATTCAAGTTATTCTTGTAGAGATCAGCATTTTTAGAATCTAAGGAACTGATTATCTTGGTAATCTCTTCACAACATATCTTAGCATTTTTAAGTGATAACCAAACATGCTCATCATATTCATGTTCATGTTCATGTTCATGCTCATCTTCCTTGTGATCATGTTCTTCTTCGTGTTCATGGTCATGATGGTGATTATCTTCCATTCCTTCAATAATCTCCTCTTCCTTAACGCGATCTTTTAAAACTTCCATCAAGTTAATAACTTTCATGTTCTTATTGACAGCCTGATTCAGCACATCTTCAACCCACTCGTCTGATTCGCCCCCAACATGAATGAACAAATCACTTGTGGAAATATCCATAATGTCTTCACTTGATGGTTGAAAACTATGCAAGTCAACACCCTTATCTAATAAGTATTCAACTTCGATGTTGTCACTATCAGAAACAAGATTTTGAACCCAGTTATATACTGGATAGATAGTAGTAACTATTTTAATTTTTTCTTTTTTTACTTGTGGTGCCCTACTACAACCTACTAGAGTCATTAACACCAGCAAACTTAAAATTAATTTTCTAATCATCTTTTTGCACACTCCTGACATAATCCGTAAAAAACCGTTCTTAATGGATTAAGAACAAAATCATGATGTTGCAGCAAGTGATTTTTTAATTCATTAAGGTCATCACATTGAATATGAATAAGCTTTCCACACTTCTCACACTTGCAATGAAAACAATTCTCATGCTCATGATGAATGTTATTCCCCACATATTCAAAACAAGCTGAACTGGTGCCATCAATAATGTACTTATTCACAATACCTTCATCAACCATCTTTTCCAATTGACGATAAATGGAAGTAACACCCATATGCTGTCCCTTTTGATCAAAAAAAGCTGACACATCACTAACAGTAAAGTGCTCGTATCCCTTTTCTTCGAAATACTCGAATAATAGATTTCTATTTTTTGTTTTGTATTGACTTGCCATAATACCACCTAAAAATGAAAACCATTTTCAATTTTAGATTATAAAGGGATTTAAGTCAAGGAAAATGGAAATGATTTTCATTTTTGTTTAATACTTGATATGGTTTATAATATTGATATGAGTTTAGAGTCTGATTTATTTCAATATTTTAGCCCTCAATATGATAAGTTGTTAGACTATGGTTTCACTAAGGAAAATTATGGTTATTTTTATAGTTGTCCTATCAAAAATGGACAATTCATTGTACATTTAACAGTTGACCATCAAGGCCATGTCAATGGAAAAGTATATGATAGCGAATTAGATGAAGAATATGTTTTATTTAGAAATAACATTACCAACAATTTTGCCAGTGAAGTCAGAGCTGAATACATTGAGCTATTAAAAGATGTTGCTTTAAACTGTTTCAAAGCAACACCTTTCTCTTCCAACCAAGGCAATATGATTAATGATTACATTTACCAAACATATTCCGATACCACCGATAATCCGTTCAAAGATTTCCAAGGCGCAGTTCTGCGTAATCATAACAACAAGAAATGGTATGGTTTAATCATGTCAATTCAGGCAGATAAGCTACTGCACAATAATGATGAATCGCTAATTGAAGTCTTAAATGTGAAAGTTAAGCCAGACAACCTAAATGAATATCTAAAAATAAACGGCATCTATCCCGCTTATCATATGAACAAAAAGAATTGGATATCAATTATCCTTGATTCAACAGTGGACTTCAATATCATTACTCATCTGATTGATGAAAGCTATAATTTAACTGAATCACGAAACCCAAACCTTGCGGAAAGTGACTGGCTAATACCCGCAAACCCTAAATACTTTGATGTTGTTGAAGCTTTTAAACAATCTTCATCTTTAACTTGGCCAGCAAGAAAAAGAATGAAAGTGAACGATAATGTATACATATATTATTCAGCTCCATATTCTTCAATTGTCCTAAAAGCCATTGTCACTAATGTTGATGAAGACAAATACACCACAATTGAACTAGTAGAATTCTATGATAAAGATAGATATCTCCTAAAAGAATTAAAGGAACACGGCATAAATACAGTTAGGTTTATGACCCGTATTCCAAAATCTGTTAAAGAGTATTTAAACGAAAAATAATAGCTCACATAATGAAGTGAACCCCTAAAGTTGGACCAACTAAAGGAGGTTCACTTTTATTATGAAGTATTCAAAAGAATTCAAATTAGAATGTATTAGAAAGTATAAGAATGGTGAATATATAGAAGATCCACCAAGCACAAGGCACGATACTTTTCATAAACAGGTTCGTAAATGGGTTAGAATATATGATTCATTAGGAGAAGTTGGACTTGAACACGGAAGACCTACATTGGATATTGACCAAAAATTAGAATTGATAAGAAGAGTAGAAAATGGTGAATCATATAAATCGGCAGCTTATTCTGTAGGAATAGGTGATGGCTTATTGATAAAATGGCATAATATCTATTTAGAATCAGGCATAGATGGGTTAAAATCATTAAAAAGAGGTAGACCATCTATGAATAAGAAAAAACCTAAGAAAGATAAAGATAAATCTGAACTTGAATTATTAAAAGAAGAAAATGAATATCTTAAAGCTGAAAATGAGTACCTAAAAAAACTCGACGCCTTAGTTCAGAAAAGGAAGGCCCAACCACAAAAGAAAAAGTAATAGTGGTTGATGAACTAAGGCAGA
>CADBLN010000093.1 GCA_902795525.1 uncultured Erysipelotrichaceae bacterium
AAAATATTTAATACTATTTTTGAAGAAAAACTATCAAATTATTTAATATATATTATAAAAGCGGATGAAATATGTTCAAGTGAAAAAAGAATGGATATAATAAAAGAGAGGAGTAGAGTATGAGCGTTTTTACAGGAAAAGAAAAGCTTAAGTTGGGGTTTGGTTTAATGAGGTTGCCAAAGAAGCCTGATGATACCATAGATGTTGAACAGGTTAAACAAATGGTTGACTTGTTTATGGAAGCAGGTGGTACATATTATGATACGGCCTTTGCCTATCCTGGCAGCGAAGAAGCAATTAGAGAAGCCCTTGTTGAAAGGTATCCAAGAGATAGTTATACCTTGGCATCTAAATGTATTGTGAGGGCTGATGGTGAAATTGATGAGGCCAAAGCTAAACAAGAAATTTATACATCATTGGAAAGAAGTGGAGCTGGGTATTTTGATTATTATTTAGTCCATGCCATCCAAAGGTCAAATTATAAGCTTTATGATGAATATGGTATTTGGGATTATGTCAAACAGTTAAAGGATGAAGGATTAATTAAGCATTATGGATTCTCATTTCACGCAGACCCAGAACTATTAGAAGAATTGCTGGAAAAACATCCAGATGCTGAGTTTGTTCAATTACAAATAAACTATGCAGATTGGGAAAACCCTGGGGTTGCTTCTAAAAGAAATTATGAGATTTGTAAAGCTCATGGGAAGCCAGTTGTAGTAATGGAACCTGTCAAAGGAGGCATTTTAGCTGATCCGATTGATTCTGTGAAAGAGATACTAGATGGTGAAAAAAATGGAATGTCATACGCTTCTTGGGCTTTAAGGTTTGTGGCTAGTCTAGATAATTTGTTAGCTGTGTTAAGCGGTATGAGTTCAGTTGAACAAATGGAAGACAACTTAAGCTTTATGACAGAATTCAAAGCACTTGATGAACACGAACAAGAAATCATCAATAAATGCCAACAGGCAATCGCCGAAGATAAATCAATCGCATGTACTGCTTGTCATTACTGTACTAAAGGTTGTCCAATGGGGATTCCTATCCCAGAGATTTTCAATGTTGAAAACCGCAGAAAAGGATCACCACTATTTAGAACCGAAAGAGAATACGCAATTGTAACTGAAGGTAAAGGAAAAGCAAGTGAATGTATCCAATGTGGTCAATGTGAAGCCGCATGTCCACAGCATTTACCAATTATTGAATTACTTCAACAATGCGCCTCGCTTGAGAATTAGTTGAGCCTCTGTGAAGAGGTTCTTCTTTTTTTGTGCTATAGTAAATAGGCGAGGAATAGTATGAAGAGAATTTTATTGATAACTATAATATTGATTGTATTGGTAGCTTGTGCTAAAAAAGATGAAAACGAAGAAATTACATATAAATCTGTAAGTATGGAAGAAGGCATTAAGCTAATGAGCACACTAGACGCTTTTATGCTTCTTGATGTTAGAACAGCTGAAGAATATGCGCAAGGGCATATCCCAGCAGCAATGAACTATCCTAATGAAGATATTGGCGATCAAGAGCTTTCGATTCTACCAGATAAAGAAATTAGCATATTGGTTTATTGCAGAAGCGGTAGAAGAAGCAAAGAAGCAGCTGGCAAGCTAGCTAAGCTTGGCTATAAGAACATCATTGAGATGGGTGGCATTATTGATTACCCATATGAATTACAAAAACTAGTTCCGTAAGGAACTGTTTTGTTTATAATTTGATTATGAAAAAGATGAAAACAAAGTGGTTTAGAGAAGCAATTGGATATGAAATTTATCCTTATAGTTTTTTTGACAGCAATAATGATGGTTTTGGTGATTTAAAAGGAATCATTGAAAAACTAGGCTATTTATCTGAATTAGGTGTCAATCTTTTATGGATTTGTCCAATATATAAATCACCACTAGATGATTATGGCTATGACGTTGAAGATTATTACAGTGTGAATGAAATATTGGGCGATAATAATGATTTAGTTAATTTAATTGATTCAGTTCATCAAAAAGGGATGAAGATTATTTTAGACTTAGTAATTAATCATGTTTCATGTGAACATAAATGGTTTAAAGAAGCGTTAAAGGATAAGAATAGTAAATATCATGATTATTTTATATTCAGGGATAAACCGAATAATTGGATGGGTTTCTTTTCGGAAAGTGTTTGGACATATTCCAAAGAATTGGGAGAATATTATTTTCATACTTTCTCAGAAAGAATGCCTGATTTAAATTGGTCAAATCCTCAGTTAAGACAAGAGATATATGATGTCGCGAAATATTATTTAGAATTAGGAGTTGATGGTTTCAGGCTAGATGCGATAGCACATTTGGCTAAAGATACTAGTTTTTTGGACTCGAAACTTTCTAAGGATTTGGTGCTGGACACGACAAAATTTTCCAATAGGAAAGAAGTTTTTGATTATTTGAAAGAGTTCAAAGAAGAGGTCTTTGACCATTATGATTGTTTAACAATAGGGGAAGTCGGTGGTGAGGCATCTACTGAAATGGCACTAGAATATACCAAATACATAGATATGGTTTTTAACTTTGATACATGTTGGGAAAATGGTGCATATGGTTCAATTGGTAAAAGTGATGAAGAGATTAAAACTAACTTAGTTAACCTAAAAGCTTTGTTTAAAAAATGGTTTGATGCCTGTCACCATAAATGTGATATGCCGTTATACTGGCTGAATCACGATCATCCAAGAGTAGTTTCTCAATATGGCGGTATCGAGTATCGAGAAGAAAGTGCAAAGATGCTAGGAGCAGTTCTTTTGTTTATGTATGGCTTACCATTTATCTATCAAGGTGAAGAGCTAGGCATGAGCAATGTTACATATGATAGAATAGAAGACTTCTTTGAAGATGTAAGTGCTAGAAACCTTGTCAAAAATGGTGAGTATGACGAACAAACTTTATTAAGATTCTTGAGAAGATGTTCGAGAATCAGTGCACGAAGTCCAATGCAATGGAATACAAAGAGTCATGCGGGTTTTTCAAAGGGACATCCATACATAAAAGTTAATGACAACTATTTAATGGTAAATGCAGAAGCAAATTTAAGCGAACGGGATTCAATATACAATTTCTATAAACGTTGCATAGAAATAAGAAAAGAGAATAACGAGTTAGTATACTATGGCAGCTTTGAATTGATTGACCCTAATGATGAAGACTTATTTACATACAAGAAGCAATACAAGGATGAAGAATTATTAGTGATAGCTAATTTTAGCCCTAAGCTTAAAGAAATCAAAGTTGATAGTGATTATAGTCTTTTAATAAGTAATCAAGAAGAAGATATTACAAAACTTGGTTCTTTTGGTGTATGCATATTTAAAAAGCATATTCATAAATGTTGACATTGGTGGTGGAAACGCTTACAATATCATTAGGAAAACGATTTCCTAAAATTCAAGAAGGAGTTAAAAATGAAAAAGTTATTAACAACAATGTTAGCTCTTCTTATGGTTATTTCTTTAGTTGGTTGTCAAAAGAAACCAACTGAAAAGATTACTTTAAAGGTATGGGGACCACAAGAAGAACAAGAATTATTGAATGAAATGGTTGAATCATTCAAAAAAGCACACACTGATAAAGAATGGGATATTACATTCGGTGTAGTTTCAGAAGCAGATGCAAGACAAAAAGTTTCTGAAGACCCAGCTGCAGCAGCTGATGTATTTGCGTTCGCAAACGACCAATTAAGAGATATGGTTGCAGCAGGATTACTTTATGAAGTTCAAAGAGAAGCGGATTTAGCTTATATCAAGAGTGAAATCTCACAATTAGCTATTGATAGCGCAACTTTAGATGGTAAAGTATATGGATACCCTGAAACAGCAGACAATGGTTATTTCATGTACTACAACAGGTCTATTATTTCAGATGATACTGCTAAAGATTTAGATGCTATATTAGCAGCAGCTCAAGCTGCTGGCAAGAAGGTATTCATGGATGTATCAAATGGTTGGTATATCGCATCATTCTTCTTAGGTAATGGCGGAACATTAGCTTTAGATGCTAGTGGTAAACAAATCTGTGATTTCAATAACGCTAATGGTTTAGCAGCAGCTCAAGGAATTAAGGCATTTGTTGAACATCCAGCATTCTTAACTGGTGATGATTCAGTATTGGTAGCAGGAGTTCAAGATGGTTCAATCGTTGCAGCAGTAAGCGGAACTTGGAATGCAGAAACAATTAGTGCAGCATTCGGAAATGATTACGCAGCAACTAAATTACCTGAGTATACTGATGGAACAGGCAAAAAAGTCCAAATGGCATCATTTGGCGGAACCAAACTTATTGGAATTAGTTCACAAACTGCTCATCCAGCAGAAGCTATGGACTTGGCAATGTGGTTAACAAACGAAGCTAATCAAGTACGTAGATTTGAAGTACGTCAAATTGGACCTGCTAACATTAAGGCAGCTGAAAGTGATGCAGTTAAGGCTAACGTTGCATTAGCAGCTCTAGCTTATCAATCACAATTTGCATTCTCACAAAAAGACGTTACTGGCTCATACTGGGGACCAGCAGAAGCATTAGGAACATCACTAGAGAATGGTTCAGCTACAGATTTACAAGCTGCATTGGATGATATGGTAGCTCAAATCACAACTGCACAATAATTTATGTAAGTGAAGATAAGGGCAAGGTTAATCCTTGCCCTTTTTTAAAAAGGAGGGTCTATGGAGAAGGAAAGTGTTTTGAAGATTATTAAGGAAACTATTACTTCTTTCTTTATGGCTGTGGCCCAAGCAATTAAGAATTATTTTGGCAATTTCGCCAAAGGAGATTTTTGGACAAAGCTTTCTTATTTCATCATGGGAGCTGGTTGCTTTGGAAGAGGCCAGGTTGTTAAAGGATTGTTATATTTATTGATTCAAGTTGGTTATATTCTAATGATGGTCTTTTTCGGATGGCCATATGTGTCAAAACTAAATACATTGGGAACACAAAGCCAAGGGAGTGTTTATGATCCAAATTTAGGCTTTAATGTCATTGTAAAAGGTGACAATTCCATGTTGATTCTTCTTTATGGTGTGTCATGTGTAGTGCTAGGAATAATTGTTCTAGTAATCTATTTCATGAACATTAAAACAGCATATCAAAATCAGCTAGATATTTCTTCTGGCAAAAAACTCTCCAATTTCAAAAATGACATGGAAGAATTGTTAAATAAAAGATTCCATGTAACAGTATTAGCATTACCATTGGTATTGACTTTATTATTTACAGTATTACCGTTAATATTCATGATCCTAATGGCCTTTACTAATTATAATCGTGAACATCAGCCACCAGGAAATCTATTTACCTGGGTGGGCTTAAGTAATTTCAAAAATGTATTCCATGGTAATCCATTATGGTCCAGCACTTTTAGTAAATTGTTCGTTTGGACAATGATATGGGCAGTATTCGCAACATTTTTGAATTACATATTAGGAATACTATTAGCTATTATCATTAATAAAAAGGGAATAAAGTTGAAGAAAATGTGGCGTACGATTTTCATTACTACAATCGCAATTCCACAGTTTGTCTCATTGCTTCTAATTTCAAAATTCTTAGCTGATCAAGGTGCATTGAATACTTTATTGCTGAATTTAGGATGGCTTAATAAGTTTATTCCATTCTTATCTAATGGAACCATTGCCAAAATAACTGTTATTGTGGTGAACTTATGGGTTGGTATTCCTTATTCAATGTTGATTTGTTCAGGCGTTTTAATGAATATTCCTGAGGACTTATATGAGGCAAGTAAGATTGATGGAGCTGGACCTATAAAGCAGTTCTTTGCTATTACGATGCCATATATGTTACAAGTGACAACGCCATACATGATTACACAGTTTGTAGGAAACATAAATAACTTCAACGTAATCTATTTATTAACTGGTGGCGGACCTTTATCGCTTAATTTATATCAAGCAGGTGAAACAGATTTGCTGGTTACTTGGCTATATAAATTAACAGTCAATGAACAAAACTATGCATTAGCATCAACAATCGGA
>CADBLN010000094.1 GCA_902795525.1 uncultured Erysipelotrichaceae bacterium
ATGGACCAATGCCACAAACTAATGAACACGTTTTGTTAGCTCGTCAAGTTGGTGTACCAGCAATGGTTGTTTTCTTAAATAAATGCGATATGATGGAAGGTCAAGAAGAGTTCATCGACTTGGCTGAAATGACAGTTCGTGAATTACTATCAAAATACGGTTATGATGGTGACAACACACCAATCATCCGTGGTTCAGCTTTAAAGGCTATGGAAGGCGATCCAGCTGCTGAACAAGCTATCTTAGATTTGATGGCAGCAGTAGACGAATGGATTCCTGACCCAGCACGTGAAGATGACAAGCCATTCTTAATGGCAGTTGAAGATACAATGACTATCACTGGTCGTGGTACAGTTGCTACAGGTCGTGTAGAACGTGGCGTTATCAATCTAAACGACCCTGTTGAAATCGTTGGTATCAGAGAAACAGCTAAATCAGTTATTACTGGTCTAGAAATGTTCCGTAAGAGCTTAGACTATGCTCAAGCTGGTGACAACATTGGTGCATTGTTACGTGGTGTATCACGTGATGAAATTGAACGTGGACAAGTATTAGCAAAACCAGGAAGTGTTACTCCTCATACTAAATTCAAAGGTCAAGTTTACGTATTGACTAAAGAAGAAGGCGGACGTCACACTCCATTCGTAGCTAACTATCGTCCTCAATTCTACTTCAGAACAACAGACGTTACAGGTGTTATCGAAGACTTAGGTGGCGCAGAAATGTGTATGCCTGGTGATAACGTCGAAATGACTGTTGAACTAATTCACCCAATCGCTGTAGAACAAGGTACAAAGTTCTCAATCCGTGAAGGTGGACGTACAGTAGGTTCAGGTTCAGTTACTGATATTATTGCTTAATATAGCGTATTAATTAACCAGGCTTAGTGCCTGGTTTTTTTTGTAAGAAAGTATGATAGAATGGCCTCGACGCCAGAGAGAGAAATTAAATATGAAAAAGAAAACTTTTGTACTTATCCCATTAGTAGTATTAACTGTGATTGGATTAGTATTATATTTGAATTCAGCTCCAGCTATCGAGAACTTAAAAACAGTTGATTCAATCACTATCAAAGCATGTGAGAAGGGTACAGTAATTGAAGATTGTTACCCAGATCCATCATTTGTAAGATTAAAAGTTGTTTCAAGTGATGATAGTGTTGTAATAGTTAATGATGATAAGTTTACTATAACAGCTAAAGCTCAGGGAACTACGGAGATTATCTGCTACGACAAGAGTATTGAATTGGCTAGAATTAAGGTAATTGTAGAACCGTAAGAATTGTTAAAGGTGCTTATTGTAGCACTTTTTTTATGATATAATAAACCATAGAATAAAGAGGGGATTTAATAATATGATTGGTATTTTATTAATGAGCCATGGCAAGATGGCAGAAGGGATGCTAGATTCTAGTAAATTGTTCTTTGGTGAAGATATTCCTCAGGTTAAAGCTTTGTGTCTAGAACCAAGTGACAACCCTGAAGATTTTGATGAAAGAATTAGAGAAGCAGTTGCCGAAATAGATGATGGCGCTGGCGTTATCGCAATGTGTGATTTATTAGGTGGAACACCTTGTAATAGAAGTGCCTTTGTGTTAAACGACCGCCTACAAGTAATCACTGGTATGAACTTTACAATGCTACTAGAACTATTAGGCAAAAGATTAGCTGCTGAAGATATAAATGATATCGACATCAATGAATTAATGGAAACAGGAAAACAGGGCATTGTTAGTTTAAATGAATACTTTAAACAAGTATCACAACAGTAGTTTTTAATTTTTATTGTTTAAAATGTAGAAAGGGTTAAGCATAATGATCAAATTTTTGTTGGCATCACATGGCAAATATGCTTCAGGGATGAAAACGTCTTTGGAGATCTTGTTAGGGAATGCACATAACCTAACCACAATAGATGCATATGTTGGTGATGAAAATCCAGAAGATTTAATAAATGAATTTTTCGAAAAAGTTGAAAGTGATGATCAAGTAGTTATGCTGTCTGATTTGTTAGGTGGTTCAGTTAACACCCTTATGTATAAATATTTAACTAGATCTAACACATATCTAATAGCAGGTGTAAATTTGGCTTTAGTTTTGGAATTAGTTGCGATGGCAGCTGTCAATGAAAACGGTTTTGAAAAAGAGTATTTAATGCAAACTGTTGAAAACAGTAGAAATGCCTTACAACTACTAGAGTTAGAAGAAAGTGAAGAAGCAACAGAAGAGGATTTCTTTTAGAAAGTATGCAGATTAAGCGCGCTCACTATTTACTTTATTTAATTTCATTACAAAATGACTATATAACTGCAGAAAGAATAGCTGAAGAGGCAGGCGTTTCGTTACGGACTGTCTCTTCTTTTATGCCTGAAGCAAAGAAATTGGCTAATGAGAATGGAAGCCACATACTAGTTAAGAAGGGAAAGGGTTATAAACTTGAAATAGATGATCCAGTTTCATTTGAAAAATTAAAACTTCAATTAGAGGTTTCATATAATTACACAGGTAAGGCTGAAATTCAAGGCAATGAACAAAGCCTTGATGTTTTAACTAAAATCATAAGCGGACGAAAGTTCTTTTCCTTAAATGAGATTGCTAATGCGATGTTCTTTTCTAGAGGCATGGCTTTTAGTGTAGTTCATGAAGCCGAAGAAATCATTTCTTCATATAATTTGGAACTTAAGAATAATGCCTCTGGATATTACATCGAGGGAAGCGAACTAAATAAAAGAATGTTTTTGACACAGAATATCACCAATAAAGAAGAAATTAGAAAATACATAGAAATGGATAGATATGGGCAAATTAGAAATTCATTGCTCAAACAACTGGTTAAGTATGATGTAAAACTGCAAGATGAAATTACCAGGATAGTGGTGGAGTATATTTTGATTTCGCAAACACGTCTCAAATATGGTTTTGGAGTGGAATTAGACCAAAGAATAGAAAAAGAAATAAAAAGCTGTAAAGAATATGAATTGGTAAAAAATGCACTTATTCAATGCAAGTCACCATTGATTAGCAAGGAAGCAGAAATAGCAGCGTTTGCTTTAATTATTCTAATTTCCAAAGATAACTATGGTAATATAAGCCAGTATCCTTTTATCAAGAGCGAATATGAATTATGTAGAAAGAGATTCTTTGAGTTATTAGAACAGAGCAATTTTCCAATTACGCAAATAGAAAATGACGTCGAAAAGATTATTTCGGAATCTTTAATCTATATTTCGTTACTAAATCACTTTAACATATCAACTTTCAGGAATATCAACGAGATAAGACTCCAGCAAAGAATTGAAAGTTCTTATATGTCAATGTTATTTGCTGAGCAATTCTGTAATGAAGTATGTCTTAATTCTAAAAAGAGTGCTATTGTTCATTTGGCCAAAAACATCGACATTACTCTAAGAGACATCCACTACAATCCAAAAAAGATTAAGATAGCTGTGGTGTCTAAAGAAGGCTATGCTGTCGCAACATCCATCAAAGAACTAGTTCAACAGCGCTACTTCAATCATATTGAAAAAATTGAGGCGTTGGAATTATATGAAATGCGTGAATATGAAAAAAATGATTTAGATTGCATCATCATGAACTTTTCGG
>CADBLN010000095.1 GCA_902795525.1 uncultured Erysipelotrichaceae bacterium
GACACCTATTAAAAGTCAATTGTTAGATAAGGGTATGATAGCAGGAATTGGAAATATTTATGCTAACGAGATTTGTTTTGAAGTGTCTTTAAATCCTAACCATCCTGCCCGTTTTATTTCGAGAAACAAATGGGATGAAATAATTAGAGCAACTCAAAGGATTCTCAAAAAAGCAATTAAACAGGGTGGGACTACCATCAGATCCTACACTTCATCGTTAGGTGTTACAGGTCTGTTCCAACAAGAGTTGAATGTACATTCTAGAGAACATGAGGATTGTCACAATTGTAATGAAACAATAGTTAAGACCTTTATCAAGGGTAGGGGTACTTATTATTGCCCTAATTGTCAAAAAGAAAAGCCACTTATGGTTGCTATTACAGGAAATATTGGTAGCGGTAAGTCAACTGTTACGAATTATTTGAGCAAAATGAATTACCCAACCATTTCTTGTGATGAAGTAAATTCTAGATTATTGAATCTAACAAGCACTAAAGAAGTTTTGTCAAGAATATTTGAATGCAAACCTAACGAAGTAACTAAAGACTTGATAAGGGAAAGAATCTATCAAGATAAAATGATAAAGAAACAAGTTGAAGAAACATTACACCAACTAATTTGGAAGGAAATTGATTCTTTCTATCATCAACAGAAAACACAAATGGTCTTTGTGGAAGTTCCTTTGTTATTTGAAACTGATTGGTATAAGAGATTTGATTGCAACATTTTAGTTACTAGTTCAAAGGATAATATCATAAAGCGCTTAAAGACTAAGCGCAAGATGAGTGAAGAAGATATCATTAGTGTTTTAGAAAACCAACAAGAGGACAGTCAGAAAATTGAACTTGCTGATATACTTTTGAAGAATGATTCAGATCTTAAGAGTTTAAAAATCTCAATTGAAAAAGCATTAAATAGTATAGTAAAATTATTACCTAAGGATGAGCAAAATGGATTATAGAGGAGACAATAGTTATAGAATCATACAGTCACAAAGTTTAAATAGTGAGATGTTGATAAGTCTTGCTGTTTTGTATTCTCCTTTAATTGGTTCAAAAGCTCTAGCTTTATACCATTTATTAGCTTCAGAAGCGAATAGACGCAACATTAATATGCGTTTAAATAGATTGTGCAAATTGTTGAATATTTCAATTGATGAGCTGACAGAAAACATACAAGTTTTGGAACAATTTAAACTTTTACGTAGTTTTTATAACTCCAAATCTAATAATTGTCGCTTTGATTTACAGGCTCCGTTGAGCCCACGCAAGTTCTTACAACACGATGTTTTTAGCCGTTTATATGCTAAAGCTATAGGTAATGAGCAATTTGATATTACTAGTCAGCTTCATGGATATATTGTCGAAAATGAAGATGCAGACTTGGAGGTTACTAGCAATTTTGATTTTAATTTCTTTAATGAAAGGTGGAGTATTGATGATGAATACTCCTATAATAATGTCAATAAAGCTAAGTATTCAAAAGTAATTCCCAATTTTGATCTAGCTGACTTTAAACGAAAGATGAGTAATATCTTAATGCCTCAATCATTACGAACCGATGATAATTTTGAAATAATAGCACAAATGGCAACTATATTTAATATTGATGTAGATACAATGAGGACTCTAGTAACGGATTCAATTGATCCGGACACCAATACTTTTGATACTGAATTATTAAGACAAAAGTGTATTAACACCAAGAAACAAGCTCGTTATGATAGTTCAGTCGGTTATACACTACAACCAGTACAATTTTTGAGCAACTTGCAGGAAGGATTACCTGTAACAAGTGCCGATAAGAAAACCTTAGAGTATCTCCAACTAGATTTAAATTTACCTAAAGAGGTGATTAATTATTTGGTTGAATATGTTTATAATCACAACAATCACATTATCGGAAAAAACTATATTGAAAAAGTGGCAACTAGTTGGTCCAGCAAAGGTGTTAAAACTATTGAAGAGGCCAAACAATTACTTGAAACTAAACCAACTAAGAACAAAACAAAAATGAAAGATTTTGTGAATATTAATGCGACAGAATCAAGCAATCAGGACTATGACGAAGTTATAAACCAATTGTTTAAAAGCGAGGAGGAAGCATAAATGAAAAAAATCAGTTTTAATATGCCGGACATCGACTTAACAAAGGAACAGCTCTTAATTGAGCAGTTATTACGTAATGATTTAGTTAAAAATGTTCTGATTAAATATGACGCTACTCGTAAAGCCGTTGAAGATAATCCATATATATTTATGGAATGGTTGGAATCGCTTGAGAACAATAAGGATAGTTATGGTTCCGTAACAGTTATAAATTCCGATGAAATGTATTATAAAGACATTGAAATAGAAGACGACATTGCCAGGATTGTTATAAAGAAGACTAGTTGGCAAAAAAATGAGGATCAAAAGTACGCATTTGTTAAAAACTATCTGATATGCGACTTATCTAAAGAACAATTAGATTATTCTCTAGACAATGTGGATCTGTCTCAAGAAAGTGAAAGTTATAAAAAAGTTTTTCAAATCGTCCAACAATGGTTACAAGCGTTACCTGATAAAGGAATGTTTCTGTGGGGAGGTTTAGGAGTTGGAAAAACATTTTTAGTGGCATCAGTTACTAATGCTCTAGCAAAAAAAGGCCATAAGGTAGCCTTTGTTAATGTGCCAAGTTTTTTTGCTCAAGCACGCAATAGTGTTGGTGTTAAAGACGAAACTAAAAAGGAAGATTTTATCCAATCCTCTTTGCGTAGATTAAGAAGAGCTGATTTTCTGGTGTTGGATGATATAGGAGCTGAGAATGTAACAAATTGGGTAAGGGATGATATCCTTTTGCCAGTTTTAAACTATCGAATGGAAAATAAAAAAAGCACATCTTTCACAAGTAATTCTAATTTTGCCGATTTGAGAGAAAGATTGATGTATAATCAGTATGGTCAAAAAGATGAAATGAAAGCTGACCGTATCATGGAGAGGATTAGAACACTAAGTGTTGAAATAAAATTAGATGGTATTAGTAGAAGAAGGTAAAGGGCAGAGATATGAATAGAACTATTGGAATATTAACAAGTGGTGGTGATGCTCCAGGCATGAATGCAGCTATTAGAGCAGTAGCAAGAAGTGCTTTAAGCAGAGGTTTTGAGGTATATGGCATAAATGA
>CADBLN010000096.1 GCA_902795525.1 uncultured Erysipelotrichaceae bacterium
AATGTCAACTACTTAGGTAGTGGTGATTTTGTCACAATTCCTCGTGTTGAATGGGGCGTTGGTATGGGACACAAACAAATTAATGGTGGCCTAATGCCTGGTGGTAGATTAAGAATGGAAAAACTTGGTGCTTTAGTTGCTAGCGGTAAATTAGATGTTAGTAAACTTGCATCTCATGTCTTTGAAGGATGGGAACATGTTCCTGAAGCACTTCAATTGATGAAAGACAAACCTGCTGATTTAATTAAACCAGTAGTAGTATTCGAACGATAGTTATTGATTCCGATTGTTCTTGATTGAACAATCGGAATTTCCTGATGGAGGATGAATGAAAATACTTGTTGTTTCAGGCTTTCTAGGTGCTGGCAAAACTACGTTTATCAAAGAATTAATTAGGCGCACCAAGAAAAGCATAGTTATTATGGAAAATGAATATGGTGAAACAAACCTCGATAGCAAAGAATTATCTAAAAGCGATAGCAAATTAGAAATACTTGAATTCATGGAGGGTTGTGTTTGCTGTACCATGAAAGACAGTTTTATTAATTCCCTTTTAGCTGTTCAAGCATCCTTAGAACCTGAATACCTTGTAGTGGAACCAACAGGAGTTGCTAAACTCAGCAGTATTTTAGAAAACATTAATCGGGTAAGTAATGAATTAATGACCAGTTTGAACCCTGTTGTTGTTTTAACACCACGCAGTTACTTTTCAAACATGCAACAATACCCAGAAATTTATACCGATCAAATAAAAAATGCAGCAATTGTAGTTTTTTCCAAAGCTGAAAATGAAGATTACTCCTTATTGGAAAAGGTATCAAATGATATTTTGAAGATTAATCCTAATGTGGAAATTGTCAGTAACCATTACACTAAGAAAGATGATTGTTGGTGGAATGCTCTTCTTGTAGATGAAAACGAGCACAGTATACATAGTCAAGATACTATCGACATTGATATCGAAGAGATTAGTTCTAGAAAAGCATATCTTAACAATATCAGTGAACTGATAATTAATCTTGAAGACATCATTCATGGTCGTTTTGGTTCTATTGTAAGGGCTAAAGGTGTTTTAAAAGTAGGTCATGAATATCTACGTTTTGATGTTGCTGATGGTCTTTATGCCATCATTGGAGAAAGTCCACAAGAAACTCAATGTGTTTTCATTGGCAAAGAGTTTGACGAAGACCATTTACTTGCTAGATTCAACACAAGTTGTCAAGCCGAAGAACACGATCATGACCATCATCACCATCACCATCATTAACAGACAATCAAAAGATTGTCTTTTTTAATTAGTTGAAATTTTCTCATCTCTTTGCTTTAATTGAAGTAATTAAGGAGATTTCAAAAATGATCATAGTCAAGCCTTTGGGAGGCAGTGGAGAGGATTCACGGAATTGTTTTTTAGTATGTAGTGAACAAGGCAATATTTTGTTAGATTGTGGAGTAAGAAGAGAAATAGCTAATCTTGAGAGGGTCTATCCCCTTTTAACTCAAGAAATTGTTGATAGTTTAGATGCTGTTTATCTTTCTCATGCCCATGAGGACCATACAGCTGCTCTTCCATACTTACATAATTTGGGATATCGTGGACCAATC
Organism: uncultured Erysipelotrichaceae bacterium; assembly: GCA_902795525.1. GTDB lineage: Bacteria > Bacillota_I > Bacilli_A > Erysipelotrichales > Erysipelotrichaceae > RUG521. Next base: position 1,603 of record CADBLN010000096.1, read on the forward strand.
TACGCTTCAAAAGAAACAATTGAGTTGACTCCAAGTTATTTAAGAAAATGGCGTGATTATGTAAAGGAACATGATGGAACATTGCCTTTTGATGATAACGACATAACAGATTTGGTTTTTAAAACAATTGACGAAAGAACTCCCCTTTTAATTCAAACAGGCCGTAGCGGTCACATTATTGGTGGCTTGTGGATGCTATTTGAAATCGAAAACAAGCGTATTTTATACACTGGCGATATTACCTATGAAAGTTTGTTATTAAAGACTGACCCTTTACCTAAAGCGGATGTTTTGATAATCGATAGCGCATACGCTGGTCGTCACTTAAACCAAAATGATCAATATCAGCATATCTATGAAATAGCGACTAAAACTATTTCTAATAATGGCTCTGTTCTTTTACCGGTACCCGCTAACGGTAGAGGTATAGATATTTATCAATACTTAAAACAATTCGATTTACCTATTGTAGTTGAGGATAGCATACTTAAGAATTTTGAAGTTTTAAAGCAGCATTCTTCATGGATTATTGATTCAGAATTATTGAATACAACATCAGATAATGTTTTTGTAGCAAACGATGGCAATCGAAACCAGGCTTTGCAAAAACCAAGTGTAATAATTGCTCCTGATGGCATGTTAACAAACTACAAGGCGTTATATTATTTTGACCAATTAAAAGCCGATTCCAATAGTTGTGTAGTTATAAGTGGTCATAGTGCTATTGGAACTTTAGGAAACTCAATTCAGAAAGAACAATACCGAATTGATAATTCAATCAAACTCAAGGTGGAACTATGTACTATTAAAGTTCATTTAGATGACGATAATGTAATCGAACAAGTAAAAAATGTTGAACCAACTCATGTTTTATTATTTCACAGTGCTGCTGAAAACTGTTTAGAACTAAAAAACAATTTAACAAATGTGGGTTTTAACGTTGTGGCAGACCTCTATCACCAATTGGAAATTTGAAATAAATTTCCATTTTTTATATTAAAAGTATTCAAATAGCACCTTAAATTTGATAGTATATTTAGTAGGAAAAGCGAGTTTGATTAAATAATAAATGTTATACATATCTTGCTTTTTTGTGAACATAACGAAGGAGGGAAAAATTTTGAAAAAATTATTAACAGTTATGTTAGCTATCCTTCTATCACTAAGCTTTACAGCATGTGGTAAAAAGGAAGACGGCGGTAACGACGGTAAAGAGTATAGCGGTACAGTTACTCTATACACTTCAACTGGTGAAGATGTCGTTGTTGCATTAAAAGAAGCTTTTGAAGCAAAATATCCTGGTGTTACTATGGACTACTATCAAGCAACTTCAGGTAAAGTTACTTCAAGATTAGCAACTGAATTTGAAACAGGCACAATCGTTTGTGATGTAGTTTGGTTAGCAGACTTCTCAGGCATCATGAACTATAAGAAAGACGGCCGTTTACTTCAGTACAACTCACCATTCATTGAACCAATCGACGCAAAGTTTAAAGATGGTGAAGGTTATTACACTGGTGCTCGTATCGTTGTTATGGGTTTAGGCTACAGCACAACTGCTTCAAGTGCATCAGAAATACCAACAAACTATGATGGTTTAATCTCAGATACATTTAAGAATCAAATCATCATGACTCACCCTGCTAACTCAGGTACTACAAAAGCATTAGTTTATGCATTAGTAAACAATGAGAAGTACGGTTGGGATTTCTTCAAAAAACTAAAAGAATATGGCACAGAAGTTAACGAATCATCTAACGCAACTAACAATGCTGTTGCAACTGGTGGTTATAAAGTATGTTTAGGTGTTGACTACAACGTTAAGAACCTAATGGATCAAGGTTCACCTATCGCTTGGCAAGATACTGAAGATATAGTTGCAGTACCATGTCCAATCGCTATCGTAAAAGATTCTCCAAATGAAGAATTAGCTAAATTATTAGAAGACTTCATTTTGGATCCTAATGGCGGACAGAAGATAATGGTTGATATGAACATTACTGTTGCTTCTCCAGGCGTTCAATTGAAAGATGGAATGTTGTCAGCTGCTGAATTAGCAGAAAAAGCATTACCAATCGATTGGGAAGACTTATCTGCTAATGGTAAAGCTTTAATTGACCAATACAACGAAATCTTCCAAAAGTAGTTTACTTTAAGAAATAATAATTAAAAAAGCATATATGGTGGTGTACCCTGTGTATTTCCACCATATATGTTATAGAGAGGTATAATAATATGAATAAAGTAGAATTGGAGAACATTACGGTTCGTTATGGCGACCACACTGTTTTAAACAACTACTCATTAAACATACCTGAAGGAAAAATTATCGGTATTGTTGGCCCTTCAGCGTGTGGTAAAACTACAGTAGTTCGCTCCATTTGTGGCTTTGTATCTCCCGAAACTGGTACTGTTAAACTAAATGGTGAGGTAGTTTACAGTAAGGAACAAAGAATAAATGTTCCACCAGAAAGAAGAAAAGTTGGTGTAGTTTTCCAAGACTACGCAGTATGGCCACATTTAAGTGTTTATGACAATGTTGCTTATCCATTAAAGAAGAGTAAGGTTAGTAAAGAAACTTTAGATAAGGAAGTTAAAGAAGCCTTAAGACAAGTTAATATGTCTCAATATGAGAACTATCTTCCTTCTCAATTATCAGGTGGCCAGCAACAACGTGTCGCAATTGCTCGTGCTTTAACATCAAGTAAAGACTTGCTGATAATGGATGAGCCAATCACCAACCTTGACGCTAAATTAAGAGAACAATTGTTAGTAGAGATTCGCTTGCTACAAGAACGTTTAGGCGCAACTATTATCTACATTACTCATGACCAAGAAGCTGCACTTCAATTATGTGACGATATCATAATCATGCAAGATGACGGCTCTATTGGACAAATTGGTACGGATGAAGAGATTATCAAAGACCCAGCAAACAAATTTATATTTAAGTTTATTGGTGTCTCAAACTTCATTCCTGTAAAAGAAGAAAGTGGAAATTACTACCTAGATTTACCTACCCCTATCCTGTTTTCAAAGAAAAAGCCTGAAGGCTATCCTGAAAATGAGAAGGATGTAGAAATGGGCGTAAGACCTATGGATATTGTGTTTGATGATTCAAGCCCAATTAAAGCTAAGATCACTTCAACCGTATTCTTGGGAAACATGTACAACTATTTCATTGATTTAGGTGGTCAAGAATTAAGAGTTCAAAGAATTACTAGTGGTGATGCTGAAGATGATAAATACACTGAAGGTAGAGAAGTAGGCATCAAATTCATTGGTGAAAAATATTATGCTAGAGAGGAGGAAAAGTAGATGTTTAAAAAATCACAGAACAAAGACTTTTTAGCTCTCGAAGGCAAAAAAACTGGATTTTCTTTGGATAATTTCATGATAATTTTCTGTTACATCGCATTGACATTAGTTGTTATTATCCCAGTATTCATGATAATTTATTACACATTCTGGGATGGAACAAAGATTGACTTTGAAATGTTCAGAGAAGTTCTATTCAGACAAGAGAACCTAGGCGCTTTAAAGAATACTGCCATTATTGGTATTGTGACTACTCTTTTAGCAACAGTAGTTGGTGTATTCTTTGCTTGGCTGTTAGGACGTAGTGATATTCCTCTAAAAGGTGTTATGAGATTTTTGTTCTCAATTCCTTTTATGATTCCACCATTTTTAGCAGCAATGAGCTGGGATATGATGTTCTCTGGCAGAGGTGGTTACATCAACAAACTATTGATGTCATTGCTTCATTTGACGGAGTCACCATTTAACGTTAACAGCTTGCTAGGTATCATTATTATTGAGGTTGTTTACTACTTCCCATTTGTTTATATGCAAGTAGTAAGTGCTCTTGAAAGAATGGACCCTACATTAGAAGAAAGTGCTAGAATTGCTGGCGCTAATCAATTATATGTAATCACAAGAATTACTTTACCACTAACTATCCCTGCTATTTCATCAGGAATGTTATTAGTTTTGATTACATCATTATCTAACTATGGTATCCCTTCACTACTGGGATTCTCCAAAAACATCTTTACATTGCCAACGATGATTGTAGAACTTATGAATAGAGCTGAAGGAAGCTTTATTGGTATTAGACAAGCTGCTGCTCTTTCTGTAATTCTTGTTGTCGTTGTTGCAATTGCTTTGGGTATTCAAAGAGTTGTATTGAATGTAGGTAGATATGACATTATCAAAGGTAAATCAATGAGACCAATGTTAATTAAATTGAGAGCTGCAAAATATCCATTGTTAGTATTCTCACTCATATTCTTAGCATTGGTTGTTATCGCACCTCTTGTAATGATCATTTGTATAAGCTTTATCAAGGCGTATGGTCTACCTATTACACTTGAAAACTTTACGCTCGCTCATTACCAAAGAATCTTTGCGGGAACTAACGTAATGGTAGTAGATGCTATTAAGAATAGTTTATTCTTAGGCTTCTCTGCTGGTTTAATTTGTTTGTTCTTAGGAACAATGCTAGCTTATGTTATTTACAAAGTTAAACCTAAAGGAAGCATTATCCTAGAAATGATGGCTGTATTACCATACTCATTACCAGGTACT
>CADBLN010000097.1 GCA_902795525.1 uncultured Erysipelotrichaceae bacterium
TCAAAAGATGAGCAGATTAACTCTTAAGATTCTTTTGATGATTTTTATGACCATGGATCATATAGCTTTTGCTTTTTTAAGCTATACTAATCCATGGCATCAAGTATTTAGGTTTTTTGGTAGAATGGTAGCGCCAGTGATGTGCTACCTTTTAGTTGAGGGCTATCAATATACTAGTTCTAAATTGAAATATCTTAAAAGGATGCTGGCATATGCTGTTGTAGCTTATGTACCATATGTATTGCTAGAACATCCTAGGATTATGCTTGATTGGTCACATCTATTTCAAGCCGATTTTAATATGCTGTTTACATTGTCGCTGTGCTTGATTATGTTAATGGTTTTGGAAAACATCTCAAATGAAAGCATTCCCATCAAGTTAATGGTGGTGTCATCATTTGCTTTGCTAACGTTAAAGTGTGATTGGTTCATTTTTGCTCCATGCTATGTGGCATCTTTCTATTTATTCAAAAGTAATCAAAAAATTAAATGGGTTTTAGTTGCACTAATAACATTGGGACAAGTATGTTATACCATAGGAACATATTACACAATTTCTCAAGACTTTTGGCTATCATTAAAATATGGTTGGTTTGGTTTAGGTGCTTTCATAATTATGTTTATTGAATATATTTACAATCATCAAGAATCTAAGACCAAATTCAATCGCTTGTTTTATATTTACTATCCATTGCATCTTGCGATTATCAACTTAATTCAATATATTAGACTTAGATAGGAGAACTGCTCATGTATATGTATAAGACCATTGAAGAGACAATTAAATCTAAACGGGGAGCACAAATACCAGTAACGCTCATTGTTCCAAATAGTAAAAAAGCTGGTGGCTTAGTTGTCTATGTTCACGGGTTTAAAGCAGAGAGGACTGAAGGTGGAAGGTTTTTAAGCGTTGCGGAGGAATTAGGAACTTATGGATACTATGGTATCATGATGGATCAATCGGGATGTGGTGATTCAACAGAACCATTTGATTTATATTGTACCGACAATAGTTTAGATGATATTGAAAGTTGCATCGAATATATGTTTGCTAACTATGACATTGATGATAAACGCTTGGCAATGGTTGGTTACAGTAATGGTGGCCGCAATACTGCTATCTATGTTAACAAAAGGGATAATAGATTTAAGACAGTAGTTTTGTGGGCAGCCGCAATTATGAAAAGTGATGAATTCAAGAATTTCCTGATTGACCCTAAGGATGGCCACGATTTATATCAAGAGGCCTTGGAAAAAGGTTATGGAAATTATTACAATAGTTTTGACGATAGTTATTTACACTTGTCTTTAGACTTTTATAAAGGAATTAAAAACTACAATCCGGTTGATTGCATGAAGGAATTTCAGGGAAATGTTCTAATATGTCATGGGACAAGTGATGAGACAGTATCAGTTGATGTATCAAGGGATTGTTGGGATAGTCTCACTACAAATGGTGCTACAGAATTGCTCCTAATTGAAAACGCTAATCATGGATTCGGTTTATGGGACAATCATATGGAACAATCCAAAATTCTAACTGATTCTACGATAAGTTTTTTGAAAAAGAATGTTTAAAAAAGGCTGTGAGTTTTCACAGCCTTTATCATATTACTAGGACTTTTTAGAAGTAATTCTAAAGATCCATTTAAAGATTTCTAATACAGGAATAACCAAGAATGCTAAACCAACAGCGATTCCAAATTCTTGAAGTGAAATAGAGGTAAACTCAAATAATCCGCTTAAGAAAGGAACATATATAACAGCACAGGTCAATAGTGTTGTTAATATTAGGGCTCCAAACAACCACCAGTTAGTAGTTTTTAACTTAAACATGCTTCCACGTTGAGTTCTCATGGAGAATGCATGGAACATTTCAACAAAGTTACAAGTTAAGAAAGCCATGGTCATTCCGTCTTTTGAAGGATTTAATTGCAGGTTGGCTAAATTAATTGGACCATTCTCTATATAATCGCCAATGAAGAATGAAGTAACAATCAATATGGCCATGAATAATCCTTGTAAAATCATGTCGATGCCAGCACCATTTGCAAATACTGATTCATTTGAAGGACGAGGTTTACGCTGCATCAAGTCTCCTTCAGCTTTTTCCATACCTAAGGCTAATCCTGGAGCACTATCAGTGACCATGTTAACCCATAGTAGGTGAGCTGGAGTCAAGATTTCGATGCCTAGGACACTTGCTGTAAAGACAGTAACAACTTCTGCCATGTTAGTTGACAATTGGAATTGTAATACTTTTCTAACATTGTCATAGATTTTACGACCTTCTTCAACAGCATTAACAATGGTAGCAAAATTGTCATCGGCCAAAACCATATCACTAACACCCTTGGTAACATCTGTACCAGTGATGCCCATTCCCATACCAATGTCGGCTGCTTTGATACTTGGCGCATCGTTAACGCCATCACCAGTCATGGCAACGACATAGCCCATACTCTTAAAGGCCTTTACAATTCTTGTCTTATGTTCAGGTTGAACACGGGCCCAAACAGATACATGTTTAACGGTCTCGACTAATTGTTCGTCATCCATCTGCTCCATGTCAGAACCGATTTTAGCTTCGCTTGCATCAGTTATGATGCCTAAGTCTTTACCAATAGCGACAGCTGTATCAATGTGGTCACCGGTAATCATTACAGGTCTAATGCCAGCTTGGCGACATTCTTGAATAGCTTGGTACACTTCAGGACGGCATGGGTCAATCATTCCTACAAATCCTACAAATGTTAAATTGTTTTCTAGGTTTTCAGCATCAAAGTTTGTTGGTTGTTCATCATATTCACGATAAGCAAGTCCTAAAACTCTCAAAGCTCTATCTGCATATTCTTTAACACGTTTTTCTATATCTTTTCTAATGACATCGGTCATTTCTACTATTTCATGTTGTTCGTTTAGATATTTTGTACAATGTGTTAATAA
>CADBLN010000098.1 GCA_902795525.1 uncultured Erysipelotrichaceae bacterium
AAAAAATTTTCAATAGTTATTATTTTTATATGCAAAATGATTATGAACTCCATTTCGGTTTTTGGCTATGGAGCAAATGAACATAATAAGATTTTGATAGAGGTTTTATTTGGGAAAAACCCCGTAACAAATACGGATGCAATTGAAGCAATAAACGATGCAGTAGCTATCTCAATTGATCACTTCAATGGAGATAATTCTTCAATGCTTATTGAGTTGAAAAATAATTTTAAAATAAGAGGATTACCAGATAATCTTAGCTCAATCAATTTCAATGGTAATAGTTATACACATAGACAATATACCCATAAAGGATGGACTTATGATTATTCTAATGATGGGAGTTTAGATAAGGGGACAGTAAAGAAAGCAAACTTTGCAAAAAGAAAAGATATATTACTAAAAACAGTTAATCAAGTTTTCGATTTTAATTTTTGGTCAGGGAAACTATGGCTTTCATATGATAAACAATGTGATAGTTTCGCTGCATTTGTTTATTATGTTCATATACTTGGTGATTATATTCATGATAGCGAAAGTGATTCTAAATATACTGACTATGGAATGATACCACTTATTGAAAGTGATGGTATGGTTGGAATGATTGATGAGATTGAGAAATATAGTAAGATTCTGTTTTCGGAGCAATCGAATGGTGTTGGAACACAAAAAAGAAATTATATGCTTTATTTGAATGAACTGGATGAAATTCGTTCGGAAGTAGAAAAAATTTATAACAATAAATACGATTTAGACAATAATGACATTTATGTAAAATATATGTCTTATGCGAAAGATTTAATGGATTGTCTAAAAGAATATATTCCTTCTCTTATAAAGGAGGAAACGTTTTTCAAGAATGTCTTTTATCAATGAATAAACTGATGGTAAATGATTTTTTACTACAAGATAGTATTTGTTTTTAGTTAACGATATGGAGGAGAATGACTATGAGCACTGAGAATAAAAAAGGGAAATTATTAAATAATATTTCTTCTGCGATGGATAATCTAAATAAGACCCTAGATAAAGTAGGTATTACTGCAGAAAAGATTCAGAGTGCAACAGAGAAGGTGTCTGATGTAACTAAGCAAGTTACTAAAACTGCAACTGAAGCAGGAAAGGCAGTCTATCAGAAAGCGAAAGAAGTAGACTATGCGGAACTTGCTAAGAAAACAACGGATAAAGCATCTGCTGTTGTTCAATCTACTAAAAATGTAGCAACAAACGCATCTAAAAAGGGTGAAGAACTCATTTTAGAATACTTTGATTCTAATGGAGATGGAAAAGTAGATATTGAGGATATTATTATCGTAAGTTTAAAAATGCCTGGGGTAAGAATTAATCGAGATGATTTCCTTCAAAAGGAATTGTTTAAAAAATATGATCAAGATACCATTGATCAAGCAATTGCTACTTATCCAATGAAAGCAGGTATTAAAGAAGAAGATATTGATAAGATTGCAGATGAAGTTATTAATTATGAAAGAAACTGTGTTTCAGGTATTTCTGCAGTTTTAGGTACTGCAGGTGGATTAGCAATGGCAGCAACTTTACCTGCTGATATTGCTCAATATTATGGATATATGTTAAGAGCTGCTCAAAAGCTATTATATCTTTATGGTTTCCCTCAAATAGTTGCTACTAAAGATGGTAATTATTTTGATAGTGAAACGATTAATATCCTTACATTATGTTTAGGTGTAATGTATGGTGCTGCAGGAGCAAACAATGCTCTTAAAGCAATTGCAAAAGCTTTAGCTTCTGGTGTAGAAAAGAAACTTGTAAATGCAGCGCTCACGAAAGGAACAATCTATCCAATTGTTAAAAGCGTAGCATCTTGGTTTGGTAAAAAGATGACTAAACAAGTTTTTGCAGGATTCTTTAAAAATGTAATTCCTGTAGTAGGTGCTGCAGTTGGTGGTGGAATAACATATCTATCATTTAAACCTTGTTGTGTTAAACTACAGAATTCTTTAAAGAATACGAGATTAAGTAATCCTAATTATGATGAAACAAAAGAGGATGACGACTCAATCATAATAGATGCTGAAATTGCTGAAGAATAATTAATTGTTGGCATATTTTTTGCACACTCTATATGTTACTCTATGATTGTTCTTAATTTTTATTATCATAGTTGTTTTCCTTTCATTCAGTTGTATGTGATGTCAAGGATAGAGGATGCAGGTACT
>CADBLN010000099.1 GCA_902795525.1 uncultured Erysipelotrichaceae bacterium
CGGTAGTGTTAAGCCAGACAACATTGCGGAATATATGGCAGAGCCAGATATTGATGGAGCACTGATTGGAGGAGCTTCATTAAAAGTGGATTCATTTACAGAGATTATTAATGCTGTAAAATAATTACTTAAACTGAAAGGTTCGTTTAATAATAAATGAACCTTTTTTATACTTTTGTCGTCTATATTAGTGAAAGGATTGATGTCCATGAGAAGTTTTGAAGAACTGCTGACAGAAAATACTAGCTATATTGAAACATATGTGAAATATAAGGTTTCGAGGCAAGAGGATGCTAAAGATATCTTACAAGAAGTATATCTACAAGCATTTAAAAGTTTTAAAACGCTTAATAGGGAAGAATCATTTAAACCATGGTTAATTAGTATCGCGAGAAATAAAGTAAATGATTACTACCGAAAAACTTTTAGCGATCAAGAGGTATCGTTAGAAAAAGTACAGCAAAGCTTTGTGTCAATTAATAGGACTTTTACCTTGGAGGATAAGGTAAAAGAATCATTGGTATTGCTTAGCAAGGAAGAACAGCAAATCCTACATATGCATTTTTGGCAACAAATGACATATAAGGAAATTGCCAAAAAACTAAGCATTCCATTAGGGACTGTAAAAAGCAGGTTGTATAAGGCGAAAAAACACTTCAAAACTTTGTATCAGAAGGAGGAGAAAAGTATGAATAAAATGCCACAAGAAATACCAGCATATAAAATCGAAAAGATAGAGAAAGAACCATTTGAAACAAGATGGGAAGAGCTGATGGGATGGTTTTTGATTCCGCGTTTGGGAAATAAAATAAGCTGGGGATTATATGATTTCCCTGAAAGAACACTTACTGAAGAGTTTGAAATGGAGTGCGTTGGAAAAGCTGAGATTCATGGTGAGGAAGGTGTTAAGGTTAAAAGTATCCAAAAAGAAGGGGAGGATACATTGGAAAGAACTTTCGTTGCACAACTAACCGATACTCATTGCCGCTATCTTGCTGAATCTCATTTAGAGAATGGAATAGAAAAATTGTACACATTCTTAGATGGAGATGCTTTTATCAATAACTGGGGTTTTGGCGAGGATAACATTGGAAATGAGATCCATCTAAAACAAAAAGGAAAGATTCATAGAGAAGGCAGTGAGATAACAGTTGACGCTGATAGTGAAATAATGGATGTGGTTGGTAGATATCTAGTAACAATAAATGGAAAAAAGTACGATACGATTTGTTTGATGGATATTGGACTATACGATGAAAATACCATTTCCGAACAATACATCGATAAAAATGGCAGAACAATTCTATGGAGAAGATTTAACAAAAAGAATTGGCGCTGGAAATTTGATGATTTTGAAATGGCTTTAGATAAAAAACTTGAAAAGAATGAATGCATTATTGTCAATGGCCAACAGTGTTTCCACTGGTATGACTGCATAACTGATTATGTACTTTAAAAGAGCGCTTATGCGCTCTTAAATCTTTTTGAAGAACCTCGTGTACCAATTATGCATATCAACTTCATTCAAATAGAAATTTGATATGGAATTGAAATCTTTGGTAGCTGATGTAAGAAGGATATAATGTATTCCTTCTTTTTTTAGAGTTTTTTCAACATAGCCAAATAATTTTTTACCAATTCCTTGGCTCCGATATTCTTTCTTAACATATATTTCTTCTATTTCAAAGTACTGCTCACCATTTGAGACTATAACAGTTTCAGCATCATGGATTTGTATTTTTCCAAAGAGATATCCCAGTATCTCATTGTTTTCTCTAAAAAGGAAGATTCTTCTATCTTTTAGATCACTTAGTTTGTTTTCAATGTAACCATAAGTTATATCTTCATCTTGCCAGTTTTTTGACAGTTCAATTAGTGAATCTGCTATATCCTGTGTCAAATATACTTCTTCAACCATTATTCAAACCAGTTCTCTTCACTTATGTAGTCATTAATAGGCTTTGAAATAGGATCTTCTAACAATTCTGGATGGGCTAAGATGTTTTTGAACAGTGCTAAGCTTTTCGCAAAATAGAAACCATCCGCAATCCTTTCATCAATTGTAAAACCAAAACTCATTTGATCAACCATTTCATATGATCCATCTTCATGGAAAAGTGGTTGTTTATGCATTCTGTTTGCTAATACAAATATTGAATTCAAACCCCAGTTAATCAAATGATGATAGCTAGCTTCCATTTTAATTGAGCCTAAATTTGAAATGAATACTGTGGATTGATATGGATCAATATCAATTATCGATTGAGGAAGCCAATCATGATAGTTCAACCAGTTCAAAAGTCTTATGACCCACCTTAATACAGGGCGAGGAATCTTGTTGAAAAGGGCCATCATCTTTGAGGTGCCATCTGTTAGATTTTCATCATTACTAGTACTTCTAACCTTGTAAACCTCATTACAAATTTTGTCATGGATTTGGTCAACTAAGCTTGTTCCATCATCTTCAGCTTTTAAAATGGTGATGAACTCGCCACCTTTATCTGTCATTTTGCTTTTAGCAGTAAAAGTAAAGGTTATTTCATCCCTTTGATAACATCTGTGACCAGCAATATACCTATTTAAATGTGGTCTTAGATACACAGTTTTTGCTAGTGCTGCTACAACAATATGAAAAATGGTAAATTTAAACTCAGGATTTTCACTATTCCTTTTTTCTAAATAACTAACCACATTTGACATATCAAACGTTGCATTTAAAAGTGCTTCATTTTCTGTTCTATTACCCATGATATAGGGCATGAAGTCGTGCATTGGGTCAGAGCTAACAACTCTTGTTGCTCCTCTTCTATTCTTTGCCATAATAAACTTCTCCTTAGCGACTTATGTATAATATACCAATTTAGCTTTTTATACAAATCAAATGCGTATAAAATTTCAATAAGTTATGTTATTATATTAGAGGAAAAAATTATAGGAGGATTTAATTTATGCCATGTATTATTGATGTGTATGCTCGCGAAGTTCTAGATTCTCGTGGTAATCCTACTGTAGAAGTAGAAGTTATTACTGAGTCAGGTGCTTTTGGTAGAGCTATCGTACCATCAGGAGCTTCAACAGGCGAAAGAGAAGCATTGGAATTAAGAGACGGTGATAAAAAACGTTATTTAGGAAAAGGAACTGAAAAGGCAGTTCATAACGTTAATGAAGTAATCGGACCTGAACTTATTGGATTTGATTGTACTGATCAAACATTGGTTGACCAAGTAATGTTAGAGTTAGATGGAACAACTGATAAATCAAAATTAGGAGCTAACGCTATTTTGGGTGTTTCACTAGCATGTGCTAGAGCAGCTGCTGATTATTATGGAATGCCACTATACAAATATATCGGTGGCACTAACGCAAAGGTTTTACCAGTACCAATGATGAATGTCTTGAATGGCGGCAAGCATGCTGATTCAGCTGCTGACTGTCAAGAATATATGATTATGCCAGTTGGTGCTAAGAGCTTGAAAGAAGCTGTTAGAATGGGTGCAGAAGTATTCCACAATTTAAAGAACGTTTTAAAGAAATATGGGTATAATACTGCAGTAGGTGATGAAGGTGGATATGCACCATCATCTATTCCTGGTAATAAAGGACCATTAGAAACATTAGGAAATGAAGGACCATTAGAATTAATGAGTGAAGCAGTTAAAGCTGCTGGTTATGAATTAGGCAAGGACATTTGCTTCGCTATGGACCCTGCATCATCAGAATTCTATGATGCTGAAAAGGGCAAATACATCCTAGCTAGATCAGGTGAAGGTGAAAAGACTTCAGATGAAATGATTGAAATGTATGCTAAGTGGGTTGAAAAGTATCCTTTAATCTCAATTGAGGATGGCTTAGCAGAAAATGACTGGGATGGATGGGTAAAACTAAATGAACGTTTAGGCGACAAGATTCAATTAGTTGGAGATGACCTATTTGTTACAAACACTACCTACATTAAGAAAGGTATTGAACTAAAGGCTGCTAATTCAGTATTGATTAAGGTTAACCAAATTGGTACTTTAACTGAAACACTAGATGCTATTGAAATGGCTAAGAGAGCAGGTTGGACTGCTGTTGTATCACACCGTTCAGGAGAAACAGAAGATACCACAATTGCTGACTTAGTAGTTGGCACAAATGCTGGGCAAATTAAGACTGGTTCAATGTCAAGAACAGATCGTATTGCTAAGTACAACCAATTAATGAGAATTGAAGACGAACTAGATGTTGTTGCACAATTCCCTGGTAAAGATGCCTTCTATAATTTAAATAAATAATCTTTTGAAACAAGGGCTATTAAATTAGCCCTTTTTTAGTTTATTATAGAGATATGAAAAAA
>CADBLN010000100.1 GCA_902795525.1 uncultured Erysipelotrichaceae bacterium
AGGTATTCCTGTTAAGATTTCGATAGTATATTTCTCTTTTAAATCATTTAATAGCTCAATGGCTCCTTCTATTGGTTTTAGGTTCCAATAAAAATCAGGATAGCTTTGAATAGCTTGGAATAATTGTTCCGTTAATTCAGGATGATTCTCTTCTTGATTAAGAGGTTCAAGGTTTAAAAGTTCTTTGACACCTCTATCAAAGTCCGCTAAAACCCCATCCATATCTATAAAAATTTTGTCAATCTTCATAACCAACCTCCTATCGTTCCCTTATTATATAAAAAAAAGAAGAAATTTGAAAGTCTAAGCATTATTTATTAGCCTTTTGTATGTTTACATTTACAAGCAAACAATGCAGGTGATATAAGTAATTTGGCACGAAGACTTTTTATTGAACAAAAAAAATAATAGAATAAAGATATCGAATGATGGAGGAATGTATGAAAAGAGATGTTGTAGATGCTTTGATTGAAATACCTTTGAATTCAAGGAATAAATATGAAGTGGACCATGAAACAGGCCGCATTCGTTTAGATAGGGTTTTATACTCAGCGATGACTTATCCCACAGAATATGGAATATTAGAAGAAACACTAGCACCAGATGGGGACCCATTGGATATCTTGGTTATTTGTAAAGATCCTACTTTCCCTGGATGTATTGTTCCAGCTAGAGTTCTTGGATATTTGAAAATGACTGACAATGGCAAGGAGGACTACAAGCTGATCTCGGTCATTGATTGTGATCCTCGTTACGATGATATTAAAGAATTGAAAGATTTGCCATCATTTGAATTGGATGAAATATCTAACTTCTTTGAAAACTATAAGGTTTTACAGGGCGTAATGGTTGAAGTTGGTGAATATTTTGGTAAAGATGAAGCACTCAAAGTAATAGACGAGTGTCGCCAAAGTTATAAAGAAGCAAATTAAGATGTGCCTAAGCATATCTTTTTTTGTTAATTGGGAGAAAAAATATATAATAGTTATAGTATTTTGGAGGTTCTTCAATTGATACATCGAAAACTAATGCTCACAAACTCGATAATCATTGTTTTAACTCTTGCTATTATCACAACTGTATCAATTTTCTCACTCAGAAATGTTATGTACAAAGAGAATAGCGTTATTTATGATGTAATGATTGATGAAACATACACAAGTATTAGAGAAGAGTTTAATGCTGCAGAAGATTTTGTTCTCCATGTTTGTACTAGTTGGAATCTAATTAATCTTTTGAATGAAGGAATACCTGATAGACAAACCCTAAAAGAGGCTATTACCACTATCTCATATGGAAATGAATATGAATCGGTGGTGGTTTTACCAGTTAAAGGCCAAGATGTCTATGTCATAGATGAAGAAACGGGTGAATGGGACAGACAGTCAAATGTTCTACAATACTATCCTCATGAATATGAATTTGAGTGGCATTTTAGACCTGATAATAAGCCTTGTTATAGAGTAATGAAAGCTATGCATTCACAAAAAGGAAGCAATGAAGTAATCGCTATTGTTTATGTGGATGTGGCTTTAACATCTTTAGCTGATAAGATTTATGGTTTTGCCAGTACTAGTGATTTTGATGCCAACATGTTTTTGTTAGATGAAAACAATAAGTATTTAATTCCATATCATTTAAAAGGAAATATGGAGCTTGGTGATATTGAGGATGAAATGAAAGGTGTTGATTACTCTATTTCTAACGATACTTTATTATCGACAAGAGTATTTCCTAAAAATGGCTGGAAGATTGCGACTACTGTTAAACAAACAATTCTATATAAACTCTCTGACAGTGACTTAATTTATGTATATGTTGGCAGTGCAGCTTTAGCTGTCTTAGCTTTAATCATAACAAACATAATTACAAAAAAAGTGACCAAACCTATTTTAGAATTATCTGAAAACATGCAAAATACAAGTACAAGTGATCATTATGAACCTTTACCGCTTCCTGACAACTACACTGGAGAAGTTAAGATATTATATGATAGCTATAATCATCTAGTAGATGAAGTTAATCAGTCCATCACCAATATTCAAGAAATAAGCAAGAAAGAACAGGAGAATCAGTTTATGCTTTTACAAGCACAAATTAATCCTCATTTCTTGTATAACACTCTAAATACAATTAGTTGGTTAGCTCAAAATAACCAAAGTGAAGAAATTCAAAAAATGGTTGTCGCAATGGTTAAATTATTTAGAACTAGCTTGAATAACGGTAAGCCTATGGTCACGGTTGACCAAGAGATGGATAATGTTTATAGCTATTTGAAGATTATGCAATATCGTTACCCTAATAGTTATACGATTGAGATGGACATTGCGAAACAGACCAAAGATTTGATTGTGATTAAGCAAATCTTACAGCCTCTCGCTGAAAATGCTTTGATGCATGGTTTTATTGAAACTCAAAGAGATGGTGTTATTAAAATTAGAAGCTTCATTAAAGATTCTTGTTTGGTTTTAGAGTTGTCAAATAGTGGTTCAGAAATTGATTTAGAACTAGTAAATAAGTTATTAAATAATGATCCTGGGCTTAGTAGTAAGCACTATGGAATTAGAAACGTTAATGACAGGTTGAAACAATATTATGGAGATAATAGTGGGTTGAACTATCGAGTTCAAGACGGCATTACTATTGTTTCGATTTGCTTGCCTTTAAGTAAGGTGAAGGAACAGTATTATGGATGATAAAATTTTAAAAGTTGTAATTGCGGATGATGAAGCTCTAGCTTTGAATGGTATTGCGAATATTGTAGACAACATGGATGGTTTTACAGTGGTTGGTAAAGCTTTTAATGGTGAGCAAGCTTT
This sequence comes from uncultured Erysipelotrichaceae bacterium, assembly GCA_902795525.1. GTDB lineage: Bacteria > Bacillota_I > Bacilli_A > Erysipelotrichales > Erysipelotrichaceae > RUG521. Next base: position 2,820 of record CADBLN010000100.1, read on the forward strand.
AATGCTGGTTCAGGATAATAAAGCTGATATTCTGTTGACGGATATCAAAATGCCCAATACAGATGGGATGTGGCTAATAGATAGAATTGAAAAGTTAAATATCAATATAACCATCATTGTCATTTCAGCTTATGATGACCAAAAGTATTTACGAAGCGCAATAAGGAACCCTAATGTTTTTGACTATATTTTCAAACCATTTATGAAAGATGAGATAGTGGAGTTATTACAAGTTGCTGCCAATCACCATAATCGTAAGAACTCTAATATTGACAACAATTTAAATGTGAACTTGATTATTAATGCAATTACCTCCAATAATAACGAGAGCATTACTAATGATGTGGAATTATTCTTTCAAAACTATGCAGCTGATCTTCAAAGCGCAAAAGAGAAAGCGTATGGTTTAGTAATGCACATAAATAAGAATGTCTTCATAGAACAGTCTTTTAGTAATAAGATGTTTGAAAACGACATCATGAGTGAAATATATGATTGTGATAGTTTATCTAGTTTGAAGGTTGTAATCACAAACTATTTGAATGAGTGTTCAAATAGATATGTAAAAAATGAAGAAGTCACTACTGTTGTTCAAGCAGCACTTCAAATAGTGCAGCAAGAAATAGATAATTGTGATTTGAATCTAAACTACATTGCCAATAAACTAGATGTCACTCCAAACTACTTGTCAGGCAAGTTTTCTCGCGACATGAAACAATCTTTTTCCAATTATTTAACTCACATAAGAATTAATGTTGCAAAAGATTTGTTGAACGATATTTCCAAGAAAGTATATGAAGTATCGCTTGACGTAGGTTATGCAGATGTATCTTATTTTAACAAAGTGTTTAAAGAACATACTGGTTTAACACCTCTTCAATATCGTCAAGAAATGATTTCTATAAATAAGAA
>CADBLN010000101.1 GCA_902795525.1 uncultured Erysipelotrichaceae bacterium
ATGTGTTAATAAGATTTCACATGCACCTTTAGTATATTGAATATACTTGCCATCTTTTTGATGAACTGTTGACATCATTTTACGCATTGAGTCAAAAGGTGCTTCACCAATACGAGGTTGTTGTTTTTCTAGAACATAGCTTGGCAAATTATTTTTGAAAGCATAATTTACAAGTGCTGCCTCTGTTGGCTCCCCAATAGCTTCTGTCGCGTTTTCTTCGATCTTAGCATCAGAACACAGAGCCATGCCAGTAGCAATTAGTTCAACATCACTGGTAAATTGGTCAACAACAGTCATCTTGTTTTGAGTTAATGTACCAGTTTTATCAGAACAGATTATTTGTGTACAGCCTAAAGTTTCAACTGCTGTTAGTTTTCTAATTAAAGCGTTACGCTTTGACATGGATGTAACACCTATTGATAGGATGATTGTTACAACAGCAGGCAAACCTTCAGGGATAGCAGCAACAGCTAAGGCAACAGCCATGATGAATGTATCTAATATGATATCAATCATTCCTTTGCCAGTAGGGAATAATAACTCTCTACCAACACCAAAGATAAACACAAAGACACAAATACCTATGACAAGTTTGGTTAATACTACAGATAATTCTGCCATTTTCTTTTGAAGAGGAGTTTGTTCATCATCGGCCTCATTTAGTGCGTTGGCAATTTTACCCATTTCAGTAGCCATTCCAGTTGCAACAACAACAGCACTACCACGACCATAAACAATTGTGGAACCACTATACAACATGTTGGTTCTGTCTCCTAATGAAATGTCTAGGGCGTTTTCTTTTAGCATTAGAATATCCATGATCTTGTTAACTGGAACACTTTCTCCAGTTAAAGCGGCTTCTTCAACTTTCATTGAATGGCTTTCTAGAATTCTACAGTCAGCTGGGATAGCATCACCAGCTTCTAATACTAGAACATCACCTATAACCAAATCTTCAGACTTTAAGACAACCTGTTGTCCATCACGAAGAACTTTACTAGTAGCTGCTGTCATTTCTTTCAAAGCATCGATTGCTTCTTCAGCTTTGCTTTCTTGGACAATACCTAAGATGGTATTAATGATAACAACAAACAGAATAATGAATAAATCAGCGTATGATTCATTTGCTCCTTGAACAATATTCTGGTAAACAGTTGTAGCTGTTGATAATATTGCTGCAGCTAACAACATCATGATCATTGGATCTTTTAAGGCACCAAAGAACTTTTGTGCAAAGGATTTCTTTGGAGGTTCGGCTAATTTATTTTTGCCGTTGGCTTGTAACCGTTTATTTGCTTCTTGCGAGCTTAAACCTTGACTGGAAGATTCGACTTCTTTTAGTGTTTCTTCCGTAGATTTGAGATAATAATTCATTTTTTCTCCATTTCTAGGGTTATAAAACAAAAAAACCCAAACGTCCTGCCGTGTTTGGATTCACTTACACACACAGCAAAGACTGCATGTGAGTCTCGTTTATTAAGATATGCCAGGTTTTTGACCAGTGTTGTTGACATATCACACTTGGGAAAGTGTTACTACTCCCTCAACATCTATAAGATTCTAACATTTAAAAATAGGGTAGTCAAGATATCATAATAAGAACTTAATATCTAAATTAATACTAATATTATTATCTTTAAAATGTTTCATTATTTGTTCTTTAATATAATCCTCTTTAATTTTATTATTGATAGGTAAATCGATGTTTACTAAATACTTTTTTAATAATTCATTGTAATGAAAATCATGAAAACCAATGTTAGAATCAATGGAGTTTAAGGCGTCCCGTAAGATTGAAACATAGATATTTAATTCCTCACTATTGACAACTGGGTCACCATGCAAAGTCATTTGTACATTGAACTTGTCATATATTTCTTCTTCAAGGGAGTCCATGATTGTATGAGCCTCTATTAAAGTTAAATTGCCATCCAATTCGATGTCACAACTCCCAAATATATGAATGGATCCATAACTATGTAAGCGTAGGTCGTGATAACCTTTGATTGATGGAGTATTATTTAATACTTGCTCAATTCTTGTTTTCAGTTCGCCATCATTCGTTTGCCCTAATAATAGGGAAGTCATATTTAAAAATATTTTAAAACCACCATAAACGATTAAGATAGAGACAATTATACCGATGATTGAGTCAATGGGTAAATCAGTTAGTGGGTTGCAAATGTAACCAATGATTATCACAATAATTCCTGCGCTGTCCGCAAGAGAATCTACTTTCTGTGCCTTGAAAGGTTCAAGTAACGTTTTCTTATGCATAGTGTTGTAATAGTAAGCTAAAGCCAGCTTAACTGCTAACGAAAGATATAAAATAATTAAGGCATATTTATTTCTTAAAACAATCTGAGGATGAACAAATCTTTCAAGCGAAACTTTCAATAAGCTAAGCCCAACCACCATTATCATTATGGATATAGCTTGAGATAACATGTATTCGAGTCTGCCATGACCAAATGGGTGTTGTCTGTCAGCAGGCTTGCTTGCTAAACGGTATCCAAAGAATATTAAAATCGCATTTCCAATATCAGAAAGATTATTAAACCCATCTGTGATTATTGAAATGGAATTTGTAGTATAACCAATGATAAGCTTGATGGTGCACAGGCATGAGTTAATAACGATTCCCAATATCCCAGCTTTCTTGCTTAAACGTTCTTTTTCTTGATTGCTAATATGTCTACTCATAGAAAAAGTATAACTCAAAATGACATAGAAAAACATATTTCTAGAGTAAATGTAGTTTCTAATATATAATGTTGTTTGTAGGAGATTGAATATGAGTGAATTAGCCGTTTGTGTAAG
>CADBLN010000102.1 GCA_902795525.1 uncultured Erysipelotrichaceae bacterium
AACGTTTAAATAACTAGCAACATCCTCAATAGTCTTGCAATTTGGAGTTTCAACTAATTGTAATTCCTTTTCATCTTCTTTTTCATCTTCATAAAGATGAGTGGAAATTTCTAGATTGCTAGAATAGTCGCAGTGATCACAAAGAACTAATGTATCTTCACCAATGGGAGAGATTGCTTGGAACTCTTCAGATAAAGAACCACCCATAAGTCCAGCGTCAGCTTTAACGACTTTATAGTCTAATCCCAAAGCATTGAAAATATTTTTATATGCTTGAAAAATTCGTGTGTATTGCTCGTCAAGCCCAGCATTATCAATGTCAAAAGTATACGCATCTTTCATGGTGAATTCTCTCACTCTAATTAGACCAAAACGTGGACGAGGTTCATCTCTAAATTTGGTTTGAATCTGATACAGAGCGAAAGGTAAATCTTTGTACGACTTTATTTTCAACCCGGCCGCAACCGCAAACAGTTCTTCGTGAGTTGGCCCCAAAACCATTGTCTTACCAAAACGGTCTTGCATAGAGAACATACTGGTGCCAAAATTGTTCCTTCTACCACTTGCAACGTAGTAGTCTTCAGCAATTAAACATGGCATAGTTAATTCTTGACAACCTGCTTTTTCCATCTCTTCTCTAATTATTCTTTCGATATTATCCTTGACTTTCAAACCAAGCGGTAAAAACATATAAACTCCAGCAGAGCTTTTTCTAATGAATCCTGCACGAGTTAATAGAATTCCACTAGTAGATTCTTCGTCTTTTGGATCTTCTCTTAAAGTAAAGAAATAACTGTTGTTTAGTTTCATAAAAGTACCTCTAACAGTAATAAATTATATCATAAATAATTATTATTAAAATAGTTGTTATTTTTAGCACTCGAGTATTGACAGTGCCAAGTAAGGTAGTATAATATTAGCAGATAGTTAGCTAGAGTGCCAAAGAAGGTGATAAACATGTTGACAGCTAGGCAAGATATGATTTTAAAAACTATCGTTGAAGAGTTTATTCAAACAGCTGAACCAGTTGGTTCCAAAACGCTTGTTGAAAAATACAATCTGGATTATTCTTCTGCTACCATCAGAAATGAAATGAATTACCTAGAAATGGAAGGGTTATTAGAAAAAACCCATACTTCTAGTGGTAGGGTTCCATCAACTGATGGTTACAGATATTATGTTGAACACTTGATGGATGACATTCCTTTTGACGAAGAAAAATATGAATTGCAGCAAGTGTTTTCTGACAATGATGTCCCTCTAGAAGATATCATTCAGAGAAGTTGTGATATTTTGTCAAATATGACTAACTTGACATCTCTTGTTCTAGGGCCAGAAGCTAGCAAACAATCATTGGCTCACATTGGCTTATTTCCAATTGATAGCAACAGTTGTGTGGCGGTAATTATTACTGACCAAGGACACACGGAAAATAAAACATTTAGATTTGACGATCAAATGACAATTGAAGACATTCAGAATTGTACCAACATTTTAAATAATCGCTTGGTAGGAACGCCAATCAATGAGTTGGTAGAGAAAATGTCAGAGATTAAACCAATCTTAGCAAACTCAGTAAAAAGACATGAAGCATTGTTTAATGCATTTATGCAGGCCTTTATTAAGTTTGCAAGTGAGAATGAAGTCTACTATTCAGGAGCTAGCAACATGTTGTATCAACCTGAATTTGCAGATATAGAGAAAATGAAGGGCATTATGAAGATGTTGGAAGATTCAACCCTATGGCGTTCTATTGGAAATAATGACAATCGCTTAAAGCTACAACAAACAAATTCTAAGAATGAATTAGTTTGGTTGGACGATATGGCTGTTGTTAGTAGTACATTTGAAATAGGTGGGGATGAAGGGAGATTGATGGTTGTTGGTCCTTCTAGAATGGATTACAATCATATCATTAGTGCCTTGGACTTCGCTTCAGCCTTTATTGAAGCGCAATTCAAAAAGCGTATTAAGTAGGAGGTTGTATGTCAAAAAAAGAGAAAGAGAAAATTGAAGAGCAAGTTGAAGCTAAAGTTGAAGCTAAAGCTGAAGAAGATGTTGACCTATTAGCGGAAGTAGAAAAATTAAATTCAGAACTGGCGGCAGCCAAGAATGCGTATTACAAAGCATATGCAGATGCCGATAATCTGAAAAAGAGGCTTCAGGCTGAAGCTGATAATGCCAACAAGTATCGAATTCAAAGCTTTGCCTTAAATATTTTACCGGCCATCGACTCACTAGAAAGAGCCTTGGATGGCAAAGATGAAAATGATCCATTTGTAAAAGGAGTTAAACTTACTTATGATCAAATTCAAAACGCACTTAGTCAAGAAGGGGTTAGTCCAATTGAATGCTTAGATCAACCATTTGACGCTAATTACCACCACGCTTTAATGACAGAAAAAGTTGAAGGAAAAGAAGCTGGTATTGTCATTGAAGTATTACAAAAAGGTTATATGTTAAAAGACAGATTATTAAGAGCAGCCTTAGTTAAGGTTAGTGAATAGGAGGAACAAATTATGAGCAAAATTATAGGTATTGACTTAGGAACAACAAATTCTTGTGTCGCAGTTTTAGAGAATGGTGATGCAACTGTCATCACCAATCCAGAAGGAAATAGAACCACTCCTTCAGTCGTTGCTTTCAAAAATGGTGAAAAGATTGTTGGCGATGCTGCTAAAAGACAAGTTGTTACAAATCCTAATTCTGTAATTTCAATTAAACGTAAAATGGGTTCAAATGAAAAAGTTGAGTTAGAAGGTAAATATTATACACCACAAGAGATCAGCGCAATGATTCTTCAATATATGAAGACATATGCTGAAAGCTATTTAGGTGAACCAGTAAACAAAGCTGTTATTACAGTCCCTGCTTATTTTAATGACGCTCAGCGTCAAGCTACAAAAGACGCAGGTAAGATTGCAGGTTTAGAAGTTGAACGTATAATCAACGAACCAACAGCAGCTGCTTTGGCTTTCGGCATTGATAAAACAAATGTTGAACAAAAGGTTCTTGTTTATGATTTAGGTGGCGGTACATTCGATGTGTCGATATTACAATTGGCTGATGGAACTTTTGAAGTGTTAGCTACTGCTGGTAATAATAAACTTGGTGGTGATGATGTTGACAATATCATTGTTGATTGGATTTGCGAAGACTTCAAGAAGAATAATGGTGTTGATTTGAAAAAAGATAAAATGGCAATGCAAAGAATTAAAGAAGCTGCAGAAAAAGCTAAGAAAGACTTATCTAGCATGCTAGAAGTTCAAATTTCAATTCCATTTATTTCTGCTAATAGTGATGGTCCTTTGCACATTGAGACTTCGCTAACAAGAGCAAAGTTTGAAGATATGATTAAAGATGTAGTAGAGAAGACTATTGGTCCAGTTAGACAAGCATTGAAGGATGCAGGCTTAACAAAGAACGATATTGACCAAGTGTTATTAGTAGGTGGATCTACGCGTATTCCTTGTGTGCAAGAAGCTGTAAAAAAAGAATTAGGAAAAGAACCTAACAAGAGTGTTAACCCTGATGAAGTAGTTGCAATGGGCGCAGCTATTCAAGGCGGTGTCTTAACTGGTGATGTCAATGATGTATTGTTGCTTGATGTTACACCACTATCATTGGGTATAGAAACATTAGGTGGTGTTATGACTAGATTAATTGAGCGTAACACAACAATCCCAACTAGTAAGTCACAAGTGTTCTCAACTGCTGCTGATAACCAACCTGCTGTAGACATTCATGTTCTACAAGGTGAAAGACCAATGGCGGCTGATAATAAGACTTTAGGAAACTTCCAATTAGGAGGTATTGCACCTGCTAGAAGAGGTGTTCCACAAATTGAAGTAACATTTGATATTGATGTTAATGGTATCGTACATGTATCTGCTAAGGATAAGGGAACTGGTAAAGAACAATCAATAACCATTCAAAATAGTTCAGGCTTAAGTGATGAAGAAATCGAAAGAATGGTTCAAGAAGCTGAAGCTCACAAGGCAGAAGATGAAGAAAAAGCCCAAAGAGTTGAACTTAAGAATAAAGCTGAAGCCTATATCATTCAAATTGATCAAAGCTTACAAGAAAATGGTGATAAAGTTACACCAGAACAAAAAGCAGAAGTTGAAAAACTTAGAGGTGAGCTACAAGCTGCATTGGACAACAATGATTATGATAATTTGAAGTTCAAACTTGAAGCTTTAGAGAACGCTGCAAATGCGATGGCACAACAAATGTATTCTCAAACTGGACAATCAAATCCTGATGATACAATGTACACTGAATCAGATCATCAAGACGATAATATTGTAGATGCTGATTTTACTGAAAAAACAGAAGACTAATTATGCAAGTGATAACCTAGTTAGAAGCTAGGTTATCACTACTGAGAAAGGAGAGTACTATGGCTAATAAAAGGGATTATTATGAAGTCTTAGGTGTAAACAAAAATGCCAGTGAAGCTGAAATTCATAAGGCTTATCGTACATTAGCAAAAAAATACCATCCTGATATGAATAAGGCTGCTGATGCTGCTGATAAGTTCAAAGAAATCAATGAGGCT
>CADBLN010000103.1 GCA_902795525.1 uncultured Erysipelotrichaceae bacterium
AAATTCTTTTAAGAGTTTCAGGTCTTTCTAAATCTACGTATTCTTATTATCATTCAGATAAACATATAGAGGCTGATAAAAGAAGAATAGAAGAAGATGAAAGATTATTAAGCATCATCAAACCAATATTTGAATATCATAAAAGCAGATATGGTTATAGACGCATTATCTTAGCTTTAAAAGATAAATTAGCTGGTATAAATCATAAAAGAATTCAAAGAATAATGTCTTCTAATAATCTTTTAGGTAAGCAGCCTAAAAATAAATATCATTCTTACAAAGGTGACAACGGAGAATCTAAAGAAAATCTCTTATTACATAAAGAAGTTATAAACAATAAATCAACTTACATAAGAGACTTTAATACTACTAAACCTAATGAGAAATGGACTACTGATGTATCTGAATTCAAAGTACCAGAAGGTAAATTATATCTATCACCAATAATGGATATACATGATGGTTCAATTATTGCCTATGATATCTCTATTAATCCAGACTTTAATCAGACCAAAAGAATGATAGACAAAGCTTTTAAAGAAAATCCTAATCTAGAAGGACTGATATTCCATTCAGATCAAGGCTGGCAATATCAGATGAAACCTTATCAGAAGTGGTTAAAAGATAAAGGGATACTACAGTCTTTCTCAAGAAAAGGTAACTGTATGGATAATTCTTTAATGGAGAACTTCTTTGGGATAATGAAAAATGAAATGTATTATGGCTATGAATATAAATCATTAGAAGATCTTAGAAAAGCAATGGAAGAATACATTACTTACTACAATACAGAAAGAATAAACATCAAAAGAAAAGGACTATCACCTTTACAATTTAGACAACAGTCCTTATCTCAATTACAATTAAATTATTAAGTCCAACTTTGTGGGGTCACCACATAACGTGAGCTATTTTAAACATTATTTTTAGTGTCACTAAACACTACATATTTTTGATAAAGAAATTCGGTAATGAAATTTATTATCATTGTAACTGCCAATACCAAGTATTCATTCCATCCAATCTTTGTTAGTTCGTTTCCCCACCACGTTGATGATGGAGTAAACACCAGGTAATATATTGCTACTAAAAACATAGACTTAGAAACATTACTGCTGCTTTTAAAAGTATATTTTCGGTTAAAGGTAAAATTCCATAATACACTTAAGATCAAAGCTGTTAGATAGCTTGGCCAGTATGGTAAATGCAGTACCTCTTTAAATAATGAGAAACCACCAACTTGAATTATGCCAGCACTTGCGGCTATTAAACCATATTTGACTACTTGTATTAATTGCCTTTTTTTGTTATTCATTCAATAATCTTGCAACACTATTAGCAGCAATTGCACCATCATTTGTTGCAGTAACAACTTGTCTTAAATCCTTAACCACAACATCGCCAGCACCATAGATTCCTTTGACCTTAGTAGCCATGTTCTCATCCACAATCATATAACCAGCTTCATTTAAAACACCTAAGTTCTTTAAGAAATCTGTTGCTGGATCTGCCCCAATATATGGGAATATGCCTGAACATTCTAAGGTTGTTAATTCATTTGTCTCAACATTTCTAACAACCAGTCCGGCTACTTTTCCATCTTCCACAACTAATTCATGTGGTAAATGCTTATGAACAATATTAATCTTTGGATTAGATTTAACTTTCTCAACAGTTTTAGCTTCTGCCCTAAATTCATCTCTTCTGATGACAATATTAACTTGGTCAACAAGCTGAGTTAGATATAAAGATTCCTCTAATGCACTGTTGCCTCCACCAATAACAGTTACTTTTTTTCCTTTATAGAAAGCACCATCGCATACAGCACAATAAGAAACACCTCTTCCAGTAAATTGGTCAGCATTAGGAACATCTAACAATCTTTCCTTTGTTCCTGTTGCGACAATTACAGCCTTACAAGTGAATTGTTGACCATCTTCAAGTTTGATTAGTTTGCTTTCACCTAAATCTTCAACATCAACAACCTTACCAAAGTTTAGCTCTGCTCCAAACTCTTGGCCATGTTCCATCATCTGCATCGCCAAATCTACACCAGAAATCTTTTTGATTCCTGGATAATTCTCAATTTCATAAGTCTTGGTTAGCTTTCCGCCTGGAGTTTCACCCTCTAAAATCATTGTTTTAAGGTTAGCTCTACTTGCATATATTGCTGCTGTTAATCCAGCAGGTCCACATCCGATAATTATTACATCATATTGTATGTCCATTCATGTTCCTCCTTTAATACCTCTTTGAGTTCAATCATATCTTCGATTATTTGATTAGGTTTACTATCAATTAGCTCTTGTCTTTTTAATTCATCTGAAACATAAGCTATCGCATATACACCAGCATTCCTTGCACACTCAATGTCGCTACCACTATCACCAACATAGATACAATTATCCATGCTGTGACCTAGTGCTTGGTAAGCCTTAACCAGTGTTTCCTTATCTGGTTTTGGTTTTTCAACCTTATCTACACCAACAATGGTATCAAAGTAGTCCTCCAATTTACAAATACTTAGCCCACGTAAACAGGTTTCCGTCTGTTTACTGCTGGCAATTCCCATCTTATAGCCTTCATTTTTCAAATACTCTAATAGTTCAGGAACATTGTTAATTGGTTTAATCATTCCCTCATCGTGCATTCTTCTATTTACAACTCTATATTCCTCAACCAGCATATCCGTATCTAACTCAGGTGCATACTTCTTAAAACTTTCCCATAAAGTTGGCCCTAAAAATGACACTTTGTCTTCTTCGGTTAACACTAACTCAGGTTTGTGCTTTTTAAATACTTCCACAAATGAATTGATTATGGTATCAGCTGTATCTAAAACGGTCCCATCTAAGTCAAAAATCACAGCTGGTTTCTTTTTCTTTCTCAGTTTATTGAAAGCGCCTAATAAACCTAACAAACCAATTAAAGCCATCACAAATCCCGTGACTTGAGCCATTTTTAAATTACCTATCATTAAACTATCAGTACGGAAATGTTCAATCAAAATTCTTATAGATCCATACCATGCTAAATAACTATATGCCCCATTTCCTCTTTGTTTTTTATAGTGTTTCTTTAAGAATCTAATCAAGAACCAACCCGCAATGCATAGGACACTTTCAAAGAAAAACATTGGCATCCTATATGCACCATCAATATACATTCCTTCTTTAATAAAACCTAGTATGCCATTAAAAAAGTTTTCATTAACAACTGGTCCATAGCACTCACCATTAACAAAGTTTCCCCATCTGCCTATTGCTTGTCCCCACAAAACATTTGGCAAAACAAGGTCAACTATGTGCAGGGTAGAATAGTTGTGCTTTTTGGCATAAAAGTAACAGAAAATAACTCCACCAACTACTCCACCTTGAATCGCAAGACCACCATTCCATATTTGGATGATTCTAATGGGATCCTGTAAGTAATATGATAAATCGCTAAACAAGACATACCAAATTCGTGCACCAATAACTCCACATGTCAAAGCTCCAACAAACAAGTCATCTACAACATCATTTTGATATCCTGCTTTTTTCAAATCTTGACCACTGAAATAGTAAGCTATCAATGCTCCAACAATGATTAAAAAGGCATACCATCTAATTTCGATAGAGCCAAAGCTTATTAATACTTCTCTGCTAGGAAACAACTGCATTCTATTTTCCTCCTTGTTGGTTGATTAAGCCAATCAGCTTATCATGAAATTCTTTAGCACTGTCTTTACCGTCTGCTTTCATAATTACATGAGTCATTGCAGCTTCAATGATAACCGCAATTGAACGTCCTTCTCTAAGTGGCAATTCAATCTTAGGCAAATCGATGCCAAATATGGTTTCAACCATTTGGTTATCCAAACCTAGACGGTCATATTCATCCTCATTGTTTTGATGTTTTAAATTAATTACACACTCAACTTCGGTTCTATCTTTAGTAGACATATAACCAAACATAGTTTCAATATTTAAAACACCTACTCCTCTAAGTTCTAACATGTTTCTCAATACTTCAGGAGCCTCACCAAAAATCCTGTTGTGAGCTCTAAACACATCAACCCTATCATCCGCAACTAAAACATGCCCTCTTCTAATCAATTCTAGAGCAATTTCACTCTTACCAACCGCACTTTCTCCAGTTATTAAGACACCATGCCCATATACTTCCAGTAAAACACCATGCAATGTTTCTACTTCCGCAAAGTACTCTTCCAAATAGTTTAATATTTCAACTATTAAAGAATTGGTATGAGCGAATGATTGGAATACAGGAAAGTTCTTTCTATAAGCGATGTTAAATAAAACCTCAGGACAAGGTAAATCACGCGAAATTAGAATCATTGGTACTTTTTCATGAGTAAGAAAATCAAATACCTTTTCTTGTTCCTCAACACCCATGTTGTTTATATAGTGAATTTCCTTTTCACCAAGAACCACAATTCTACTAGAAGGCTCTTTAAAATAACCTGATAGTTCTAATCCAGGCCTGTTCACATTGTTATCCATGATTTTTCTATTTAAAGAATCATCATCTCCAACAATTTGGCGATACTTAAAATACTCTAACAAATCCCTTACATATATATCTTTCATTTTCTTGCCCCCAATACTTTTTTCAAATACTGTCCCGTGTAACTCTTATCGACTTTTGATACTTCTTCTGGCGTTCCGGTTGCCACAACTGTGCCACCTTCATCACCGCCTTCAGGTCCTAAGTCAATTATATAATCAGCATTCTTAATTACATCTAAGTTATGCTCAATTACTAAAACTGTATCTCCGTGATCGACAATTCTTTGTAAGACTTTTAATAATTTATCCACATCATAACTATGCAAACCAGTAGTTGGCTCATCAAGAATAAATAGGGTCTTGCCAGTTGCTTTTCTTTGAAGTTCACTCGCAAGCTTAACCCTTTGAGCTTCACCACCAGAAATTGATGGAGCTGGTTGTCCTAATTTCAGATATCCCAAACCAACATCAATTAAGGTTTGAAGCTTGTTATTTATCTTTGGAACAGATGAGAAAAATTCCAATGCTTCATCACCTGTCATCTCTAAAACATCATAAATATTCTTTCCTTTGAAATGTACTTGTAAAGTCTCATCGTTATATCTAGTACCATGGCACTCTTCACAAGGAACATATACATCTGGCAAAAAGTTCATCGAAATTCTTTTTACACCATCACCTTGGCAGGCTTCACATCTGCCACCTGGAACATTGAAAGAGAATCTCCCCTTATCATAACCTCTTAACTTTGCATCAGGGGTTTGAGCATATAAGTCTCTAATGTCATCAAATACACTGGTGTAGGTTGCTGGATTGCTTCTTGGAGTCCGGCCAATTGGATTTTGGTCAATGATGATTATCTTATCCAATTCTTCCATGCCAACAATCTTTTTAACCTTTCCAGGTTTTACTTTTTGTCTTCCCAAAGCTTTTAAAACACTCTTTCCAAGTATTTCATTAACTAATGTACTTTTCCCACTGCCACTAACTCCTGTAACGCAGATAAAAGTTCCCAATGGTATAGTAACATCAATACCTTTCAAGTTATTTTCACTAGCCCCTTTAATCTTCAATATTTTACCATTCCCCTTACGTCTTTTCTTTGGAATGGCAATCTCTTTCTTACCCGACAAGTATTGACCGGTTAGACTGTCTTTACACTCTAAAATGCCTTTAGATGGTCCATTATAAATGATTTCACCGCCATGAATGCCAGCCATTGGTCCAACATCAACAATCCAATCGCACTCTTTCATGGTTTCTTCATCATGCTCAACAACGATTAAAGTGTTTCCTAAATCTCTCATTTCTTTCAGAGCTGTTAAAAGCTTAGCATTATCTTTTTGGTGAAGACCAATGCTAGGTTCATCCAAAACATACAAAACACCTGTTAACTTAGAACCAATTTGGGTAGCAAGTCTTATGCGTTGCGATTCACCACCGCTCAAAGTTCCAGCCATTCTATCAAGTGTTAAATATTCCAAACCGACATCTTGTAAGAATTTCAAACGATTATATATTTCCTTGATTACTAAATCGCCTATTTGTTTTTGTGTATCAGTCAATTGCAAGCCTTCGATGAATGTAATTGCCTGCTTAATGCTCATTTCAGTCCATTCAATAATATTCTTGCCGCCAACTTGGACACTTAAGGCCATTTCATTTAGTCTTTTACCATGACAAGTAGGACAGGTTAAATCCATCATGAAAGAACCATACCATTCCCTGCTCATAGCACTAGTGGTCTCGAAATATCTTCTTTCAATAAGAGTAACGACCCCTTCTATGTAATCGTTTTTCTTATAAGACATTCCTCCTCTGGTGTTAACTTCGTATTTAATTGGTTCTTTTGAACCATAAAGAATAATGTCCATTTCCTTCTTCGTGAAATCTTTTAAAGGCTTATCTAAGTCGATATTGTAATGTTTTAATAGTGCCCGATAATTTTGCCACTCAACATTTTCAGTATCAACAATGTTTTTGTAGTAGTAAATGCCACCTTCACGTATGGATTTATTAAAATCAGGTATCAATAGATCAATATCAACTTTTTGTTTAAAACCCAAACCATTACAATCATGACAAGCCCCCAAAGGAGAATTAAAAGAGAATAACCTTGGTTCCAGTTTTGGTACAGAAAAATCACAATATTTACAAGCGTAATTCGTAGAAAAAAGCATTTCTTCATTGCCGCTTTTCACAACCACCAGTCCTTCTGTTAAGCCTAACGCAACTTCTAAAGAGTCGTGGATTCTAGAACGATTTTCTTCTTTCTTGACCATCCTATCCACAACAACATTGATGTCATGCTTAAAATTCTTATCCAGATTGATTTCGTCTTCCAACAACAATAATTCGCCATCAACCTCAGCCCTAATAAAGCCATCTTTTCTTAATTTATCCAATAAATCTTTATGACTGCCTTTTTTTTGTTTAACCACGGGAGCCATGATTATGATTCTTGAATCATCTGGCAAAGACATAACCTGTTCAATCATTTGCTTAACAGTTTGAGCAGTAATTGGAACATGATGGGTTGGACAATAAGGAACCCCAATTCTTGCATATAAAAGTCTGAGATAATCATAAATCTCAGTAATTGTACCTACGGTACTTCTTGGATTATTGTTAGTGGATTTTTGATCTATCGCAATTGAAGGAGATAAACCTTCAATACTATCAACATCAGGCTTATCAACATTTCCTAAAAACTGTCTGGCATATGTTGACAATGATTCCACATATCTTCTTTGGCCTTCAGCATAAATGGTGTCAAAAGCTAAAGATGTCTTACCACTACCACTTAAGCCAGTCATTACAATAAATTGATTACGGGGTATTTCTAAGGATACATTTTTTAAATTGTTCTCTTTAGCCCCTTTTATTACTATTTTTTTCTGTTCCATAATTGCCTCTTATCTATCAAGTTGTAGAACATAATCATCCATGACATAACCATTTCCAATATCGCTAACAACTGAATCTATGACCTTAAAACCCCAACTTTTGTATAACTCAAAAACAGGATTATTCTTATTAACAGTTAAGTATATGCTTTTACTGTCAGGATATAATTCTAGCACATCCTCCAACAAAAAACGCCCTAGTCCTAAACCTCTATATTCCTTCTGTAAGTAAAGCTTACTTAAGAATACTCTATCTCCTTCCAAAACACTACCACTATACCCAACTAACTTTTCACCCACAAATAAGCCCCTGTAAATATAGCCTTGTTGGTATTGTTGTTTAAAAGCTTTTGTGCTTTGAAGCTTAGACAACATATAATCTATTTGTTGTTGTGAAAGTAGATTTTTATATGTCTCATTCCAAATAGTTACAGCAAGTTTTTCTAAAGCATCAAAATCCTCAGTTTTTAATGATTTTACAAACTTTTCCATGTTAATATAATAACATATTAAATACTCTTAAAAAATGTTATAATTATAAACACGAAAGGAGTGATTGCAATGATTACACTGTTCGTTTTGATGTCACTGTTCGTTGCTTTTGCGTCAGTCTTTGCAGGCCTAGCATCAGCGAGCATTAGCATCTTGACTTCAATTGTACCTGACTTGTTTATTTTTTATTTCATGGTCAGATTTATTAAGTCAATTATTGACAAAAACAAAACCAAAGCTAAGAAAATGTCTAAAACCAGCAATGTAGAAGAAGCAAAGATTCTCAAGAATATGAGAACTTATTTTAAGAATGACGCTAGATTGTATTTTGATGATGAAACATACATCACTCCAAGCGATCCAGAAAACATTAATTTTGAAACTTTAAACCTCTATATGCGTGATGAATATATTTCATCCCTTGCTGATTATAAAACTGCTTTCCCTAATTCTTACAATACTTTCATTGATATGGTTGGGGATTATGTAAAGCGCAGTAAGTTCACTAAAAAAGAAACAGCAACTCCAATTGTTAACGAACCACAAACTAAAACAAACACAAAATCAGAAACAACCTATTCTTCCACAAAAGATGCTGCTTATTATATTGATAAGTTAAACGAATTGAATAACACTATTGAGGAAGAACACATTACAACTGATCTTCAAGAGACTGTACTATACTTATCTCAAATTAAGAAAATTGAAGATACCTTTCCTAAATGCAAAACCAAAACAACAAAGCTTTACCAATATTATCTGCCAATGCTGGTAGATATCTTGGAAAACTATAAGCGTTTAAGCATTAATGCAACATTACATAAAGAGTTCAAAGAAAACGAAGATCGTCTATTGAAGACCTTGGTTCTTATTAATAGTGCTCTTAACACCTTAACTCAAAGTTTATGTGATGAATATTATATTGAAATGTCTGCAGATATGAAAACTTTGGAAACACTTTTAAGAAAAGATGGTTTAACTGCTGATGAAATGACATTTGAAAACTACAAGAATAGGGAAAGCGGGGTGACATCTAATGGCAACTAGGAAAAACAATTCTTATAACAATGACCCACTAGATGAATTACTTGATAAATTAAATTCAGGCAATTTTACCGACCAATCAATTCATGAGTTTTCAGAAGTCATCAATGATACTGTAAAATCATATCGTCAAACTAAAACTACTAGAGGTAAAAACTACCAAAGAACTACCTATTCAACAGTCAAGCCAACAATCAAAGCCAATGTTGAAACCGCTAGTTATAATAGCCGATATGAACAAATCATGGCTTGTTTAGAAAACATTTCATATGTTGGATATGGTAACGAGAAAAAGGAAGGCTACCAAGGTGCCATCAATCGTTACCACGAATTAGTTAAAGAAAGTCCAAGTGATTTAAGAAAACTTGAAATTGATATAAATGATGATATCAATACCTGCCAGTCAAAAATGCGTAGCAGCACCCTTGATGCTTATACTCAAGGCTATTACGATGCTTTGCTGATGATTAAGAAGATTTTCTTTAATTCAAAACTTGCAAGACTAAGAGAGTTATCAAACAAGCTTAAATAGGAGTTAAAATGACGAATCGTAAAAACGAAAAAGATGAATTAATGGAGAAAGTCTTTGGCAAAAACGCTCCTAATAGAAGCATCAGTCAAGAAGACATCGACATTCTAAAAAATAATCCATTAGATAATGCTGATCTTTCTCCTGAATGGCAATCAATTCAGGAAAACAGCAAAAAACTTCAAGAACAAACTCAAGCTATCCTTGATAAGTTTACTGATGCTGATTTTGAACAATTAAAAACAGAATTGAGAAAAGACTTTGGTGATAGTTTGCCAATTGAACAACAAGCTGAATTAACTATAATTCATGCTCAAGAAGAATTAAGCAAACAATTCACCAAAATTGAAGAAGAAATAAATAAGATTGTCTTATCCCAAAAAGACTATGTTCATTCTTTAGTAACTGCTTTTAGAAGACCTACTGTTATGGGCTTACAAAATAGCGGACTTAAAGGATGCATTTTAGTCGTTGGTCAAAAGGCAACTGGCCGTCACAGTTCTATCAATTTAATTACAAAACTTCTTGCAGAAGAAAACATAATAAACATTGGCGAGATTGGAACCATAGATTTAGTCAGTTACAAAGGAAAGGAAGACGAAAACAATTTTTTCCAAGACTTATACACTGCAAGCAATAAGTCCCAAGTGATTGTCTTTGACTCAATTGAAAACATTGCCGCAAGCTATCTTCCTTACATTGTCGAAATGGTCAGTGAAGGACAGCTCACTTTAAGCAAACGCTATACCTTGAAAGAACGCCAATTAGTGGAAACCCAAACTACTTTAGCCAAGGATACCATCAAAACCATTGGATTTAAAGGTAAGTATTTAATCTTCATCAGTTCCAAGGATACCGACAAACTATTGGAAGTGGTGGGAACTAACTTTATCAACAATATGTCTGATGTCATTAAAACCAATAAAATAACCAAAGAGGACTTATTGCTGATATATCCTGTAAAAGCTCAGGAATTCATTACCAAATGCCTTAATAATCTCAATGTTTCCTTGAATGTTGATGATACTATCAAGGATTATTTAACAGTAAATTATTTGGAACGAGAAAATGTGGCATATTTGAATAATTTCTTTGACAAAACATATGAAGCATTGGCACAATACAAACTTCAAAACATCAATAGTCAGACTACGTATCTAACCATGAAGTATGAGGACAGTCAAATAAAATTCATTAGTGAAGACTTAAGTACTAACATGGAAGATTATTTACCAAAAATCTTGGAAGATGCCAAAGAAGAGATTAAGAAAGAATTAGATAATCTTGTTGGATTAGATGAAATCAAACAATATGTCTTATCTCTAGAAGATTTCTATGAGGCTCAAAAGATCAGAGAAAAGCAGGGTTTAAAAACTACTGAAGTCAGCAAACACATGATTTTTACTGGTAATCCTGGAACTGGAAAAACAACCATAGCTAGATTAATTGCGAAATATTTAAAAGCTATCGGGGTTTTGAGCAATGGTCAATTAATCGAGGTTTCTAGAAATGATTTGGTTGGCAAGTATCTAGGACATACTGCACCTCAAACCATGCAAGTAATCAAGTCTGCTTTAGGTGGCATATTGTTCATTGATGAAGCTTATTCCCTTTATCGTGGTAGCAATGATTCTTTCGGCTTAGAAGCTATTGATACCTTGGTTAAAGCCATGGAAGACAATAGGGATGATTTAATTGTGATTTTAGCTGGGTATACAAAAGAAATGAAAGAATTCTTAGAATCTAACTCAGGTTTAGCCTCTCGCTTCCCAAATCAAATTGAATTCCCTGACTAT
>CADBLN010000104.1 GCA_902795525.1 uncultured Erysipelotrichaceae bacterium
TAGTGTTCGAAGTAATTTTTTCTTAAATACTCAATATCTCTTGAAACATTATTGCTTAAGTCATCTGGAAAATCACAACGATGTATATCTCTATTTAATTGTTCCTTAATTCTTTCTTCCACTTTATTAAAATCTTCATCATAAATTAAGATACTGGCAGGAACAATTAAAACCTCATCTACCTTTTGTATTGTTCTTTGCGTGGTAGTTTCAAAATAACGAATGCTGTCAACCTCATCATCAAAGAATTCAATTCTAATAGGATTGTCTTCTTGGATGCTGAAAACATCAACTACATCACCTCTAACAGAGAACGTCAGTGGTTGATCAACTCTATTGGTATACTTATAACCAGCTTTTATCAAAATCTCTCTTAACTGATTCATATTTATTATCTGCCCAACCTTAAGATCCAGGATTTTACTTTTAAAGACCTCAACCTTTGGCAAATATTTAATCAATCCAACTGTATGGGTAACTATTACTTTGGGACAGCTATCTAAAGTCAACCTTGCTAGTGTTTCCATTTGTCCAGCATACATGGTTGGGGTAGAAGCAAAAGCTTCCACTCTGAGTGATTCTTCCATGGCAAAAAGCAGCACATCATCTTCTAGTAGGGGGGTCAGTTTCCTATAGAGCTGTTGTGCCATATAAAGATTATTCTTAACGATTACTAGATTGCGAGGCCTTTGTTTAAAACTTGCGGCCACAACCAAAGCTTCGTTGTTTATAGTTAGGGCTGATAATCCTTGCTGCTTATTGGTCAAAGCCCAAACAGCTTCATCACTCCCTAACAACTGCCATAAATCAATCATTGTCCTCCTTAGTTAAATTTATTCATCACTTCTTGGAAGGATTTCTCTAAAGCCTCTTGACAGGCTTCAGAAGCAGTTGCAATTGAATCTAACCACTCTTGTTTTTCTTCACCTTTAAAACTTCCAAGAACATAATCAATGGTATCACTAAATTGACCACCAATGCCAACTCTAATTCGACAGAACTCTTGAGTTCCCAAATTAGAAATAATGCTTTTAATCCCATTGTGGCCACCAGCACTTCCCTTTTCTCTCAGTCTTATTTTTCCCACAGGCAAATCCAAATCATCATAAACCACAATCAAATCCTTACTAGGGTCTAGATGATAATAATTAATTGCCTTTCTTACAGCCAATCCAGAATTATTCATAAAGGTCTCTGGTTTCATGATGATAACATCATTAGCTTTACCAACGCTGGAAACAAAAGCTTTTCTATTTATTTTAACATTTAATCTTTCAGCTAATTTATCCATGGTTAAAAATCCAGTATTATGTCTGGTGTTTTCATATTTCTTTCCTGGATTTCCCAAACCAACAATCAGCTTCATCTATCTTAAGCCACCTTCATATCCAATAATTAAGCCGTGTCTTTCCGCATAGTAACTGCACAAGCCTGTATTTTCTTCAATGAATATCATTGCCTTTGGGAATAATTTTAAAACTTCTTCTTTTAACCTGTTTGCCAAGTCAAAATCTAATGTATGAGATATATAGAATTTTCCGCCTTGATATCCCTTTTCAACTATCTCGTTAATAACACTTCTCAAGCCGGCTTTCTCTCCTCTAACTTTATTAACTGGTTCAATTGTTCCCTCATCTGAAGCTCTGCCTAACATTCTTAAACCTAATACACCAAAGATTTTAGCTGTAATTGAAGAAACTCTGCCATTTTTTGCCAGATTGCTGATTGAAGCCAAAGAAAAACACAAATGCACTTTCTTACGATACTCTTTTAAACTTTCTAAAATGCCGTTAAAGTCTAATCCTTTATCTGCCAGCTCGGTTATCTTCTCAATAATCATTCTCATTCCTGGACCTGTCATTAAGCTGTCAACAATTTCAACTTTACTTCCTGGATGTTCACTTTCATATTCTTTTTTTGCTACCATGGCAGCATTATAACTACCCGATAGCCTATTGCTGATGGTAACCGCAAAAATTTCATCATTACCTTCAAAAGCTTCAAGCCACTCTCCAGTGTTAGGACAGGAAGTAGAGCTGGTTTGGCATCTTTCCATGCCATTGACAAGCTCTTGTAAATTGATTCCATCTTTATCTTGATAAGTTGCGCCGTCAATTGTTATTTTCATTGGAGTATAAGCGTAATCAATTCCTTCAAAACTAAACATATTGCTTGAAGAATCTGCGACAACTATTCTTTTCATAATCTCATCCCCTCAATAAATCTTCTATACATGTTTGTCCACACAAGAGTCCTGCACTTGCGGGTACAAATATCATAGACCCTAAAACTTCCTTGCCATTCATATCCATCGTTAATTCTTGGGACCAAACAACCTTTATCTTTAAGTCTAGTTCAGCCTTTTTAGCCAAGTATCTAAGCTTTCTAGCCATTGGATCACTGGTTGTCTTGTTTAAGGTAGTAACACATAGTTTACTTCCATCCAATTTTCTTGCCATACCTAATGATGCTACAAATGGAATTCTATTGTTTTGGCAATATTGCCATAGAATTATTTTAGCACTTAAATCATCAATCGCATCAACAACATAATCAATCTTCTTGTTAAAAAGTGTTTCTATATTGTTTTCATTCAGTTTCAAATCGTAACAATCAACCTCAACCTTAGGATTTATATCCAACATTCTTTCTTTTAATGCCGTTGTTTTCTTTTGCCCCAAAGTTGAATGAAGTGCTTCAATCTGTCTGTTTAGATTAGTGATATCAACAACATCATAATCCACTATCGTCAATGAACCAACACCACTTCTAACTAAAGATTCAACAGCATATGAACCAACACCGCCTAAACCTACCACCAAAACCCTTTTTGTTTGCAGTTTTTCTAAAGACTGTTCTCCCAACAAGATGGTTACCCTCTCAAATTGATTATTCACTTAACCACCTTCTTACATTCTCTTCCATTTTACTGTATCCATCTTCCAAGACGTTATGCCAATGCACATCCATTTGATGATTCCACCAAGTATATTGTCTTTTCGCAAATTGCCTGGTATGTGTTTTAATTAATGTTTTGGTTTCTTCTAAACTTTGGCTCCCTTCGAAATATCCTTTAAACTCTTTATATCCAATGCCATGCAAGCCATGATCACTCCAAGAGTAGTCTTCATTTAGATGAGTTACTTCTTCAAGCAGCCCTTCTTCAAACATCTTATCTACCCTTAAATCGATTCTTTGTTTTAAAACTTCGCGTTCCATCGTTAATCCCAACACATAACTATCATAAACCATTTCGTGTTTTTGTTTCTCTTCTTGATGGCTTTTAAGATAACCCGATTGAGCTATCTGCAATGCACGAACAATCCTCTTTCTATTGTTAGGGTGAATCTTTTCCAATGAGCTTGGATCAATCTTTTTTAGTTTCTCGTACAAAGAATTTGTATCTTCTTCCTCATACTGTTCTAGTTTTTCTGGATTATCCACAAAGTCATAATCATATAACAAGGCTTTGATATATAATCCTGTGCCACCAACCACTATTGGAAGATGACCTCTTTCTTCTATTTCTCTTATCTTGCCCCTGGCATCATCTTGAAACCTTTTAACATTATATTGTTCGCCAACATCTACATAGCTTAACAAATGGTGAATGACGCCATCCATTTCTTCTTCTTTTATTTTGGCACTGCCAATATTTAGTTGCCGATAAACCTGAATACTATCACCATTGATGATTTCACCATTAAAGAGTTTTGCCAGTCTAATTCCTACATCACTTTTACCTGAAGCAGTTGGCCCAACAATCGTTAATACCTTAGACACGTTTAAACTCCTTTTGAAGCTGTTTTTCAGAAAGTGAAATCATTGTTGGTCTGCCATGAGGACAATTAAATGGTTGGACACACTGTCCCAGTCTTCTTAACAATTCTCTGCTTTCACTGACATCCAGTCTATGATTAAACCTAATTGAACTATGACAAGCCAAAGTTGCAATCTTGTCTTTCCTAATGTCTAAGGAAGTTTGTTTCTTATCTTCAACAGCTTCTTCAATCAAATCCTTCACGAATTGGTCTTCATCTATGTCTTCAAACCATATTGGAACTTCTCTTATCACAACACTGTTATTGGAGAAAGCTTCCACATTTACAGAGATACTCTTAAATACTTCTAGAATCTTTTCTAGTTGTTGGTATTGAGAAGGTGTTAATTCAACCACCATTGGCACCAATAATTCTTGAGTCATGGTCTCTTGATTGCCAACCAAAGATGATATTTCTTCATACATGCATCTTTCCATGGCTGCGTGTTGGTCAACAATGTATAAATTTTCATCATCACACGCCAATATGTAGTTGCCATGAAGTTGGGCCAAATATTGGAATCTGTCAATCACTACAGGTTCAACAGCAGTATATGCTTCCTGTTTTTCTTCTAAGCCGTAGTCAAGTTGAGGTTGTTGGGTGTAGGTTGAAGTAAACAAAGGTCTCTCTTCAACTATGACAATTTGTCTAGGAATAGATATTTCGCCAGGTCTGAAATTATCTTTGATTATTTGATTAAGGTTGTTTCTAATCAAATCGCACAGCTGTTTTTCTTTGGATAATCTTATTTCCCATTTGGATGGATGAACATTCACATCAACCAATTGATAATCGATTCCCACATTCAAAACACAAATAGGATATCTATCTGGCATCATAAATTCACGATAAGAATCGATGA